>NZ_WPOO01000002.1:0-247889 GCF_009755265.1 Adlercreutzia rubneri
GAACACCCGTATCGTATCCCGACTGGCGGCGTTTTGACGCAAGGGCGGAGCCTTCGACGCGCACCCGCATAGCGGGTGGTTTTTTGCCCGCCGCGCTTCGCGCGCCGTGCAGGCTCACGAGCCTGAATAAAAAGGCGGAGCCGAAGCTCCGCCGTTCACATCATGGCGCCCCCGAGAGGACTCGAACCTCCGACGCACGGTTTAGGAAACCGACGCTCTATCCGCTGAGCTACGGGGGCGGATATCTGGATTTCGTCGCTAGATATGCTTGAGTACTTCCATGACAAAATCGCTGTTCAAGGCTAACATGTCGTTGTCGATGTTTTCAATGACATCGTCCTCTTCGGCGAAGAATGCCGGTTTTCTGCCATCCATGCCCGCCAAATGCAGGGCCTGCTGGCCGTGCTTCAAGGCGTAGGCCGATGCGCTGTTGCGCCATTCCATCGTAGCCTCGGGCACTTTCAGCCCGGTGGCCTGACCGGCCTTGCGAACCAAGCGCTTCATGCGGCTCGAGGCCTTCTTGGGAACATAGGTGCCCTCTTTGTCAATCAGCGTCAGCTCACCGGCACCCAACGCCTCCAGCTCCACAATAAGCGCGCCCTTGAGCTCGACCTCATGAGCAGCCATAAACGCTTTCATGCCGCCATTGCCGGCAAGTTCGGAACCGAGCGCCACAAACCACACTTCCATATCGATGCGGTCGCTGTGGAATTGCTCGATCTGCTCGATTTCCGGCGTCGGCTCGAAGACGAAATCGGCGGGCAGTCCTTCACCGAACACACTGGACGGATCGGCGGCACTGGTCTGGTTTTCTTCGCCTTCAGACTCATCGTCAAATTGATCGCGAGAGAACGCCCCACCCTCGAAATGACGGCCGCGACGATGCGAAGAGCGCGGTGCATCAAAGCCGTCCTCGGCAAAATCGTCATCAAACTCGGGAGAAAACGCTGTCGTTGCGTCGGCGTCCAAATACTCCTCGTCGTAAGCCTGGATATCGCCTTCTTCGCGGAAACTCTCCCAACCGCCGCGCGCTGCTCCTACTTCACGGGCATCGAAGCTCTCCTCAACATCGAGCCATTCCTGCGGGCTGGATGCTTCCTCACGCTTCTTGCGGCGGAATTTGCCGAAGATACCGCCGAAACGGCTCTTGGGCATCTCCACATAACCGGGACCAGCCATCGCTCCCGTCTCGGTGATCTGCTCCACATAAGCAGAGTCATCGACGTCTTCGATATATATATCGTTCTCGGAGGCATTCTCCAAAAGCTCATCGCCGATAGGCGCGGCCGCTCCCGTCGCCCCCATAGAAGAAAACGTGCCCGCAAGACTAATGCTGCCGGAAAGCGCTGGATCAGTCGTCGTTGTCGTTCTTCCCAAAGACGGCAGCGCGTCGAGCAGCGCCGCTTCCCGCGTACCTGAAACGGCCGACGGCGGCTCGGGCGTCGTCACCGAGGGGATGACGGCGCTCAAGTCATGCACGCGACCATCATGCTCGGGGCGATCTTCTGAAAGAGGAGCGGCTTGCTGGCAATCATCCATAGAGATGCGCGGGAGCTCTTGGGAGATGCCGATATTGGGCAGCGTAATAGCGCGCCGGCGGCGGGGGGCAGCGGCTGGAGCCGAAGCCGGAGTCTCAGCCACTTCTCCCACCGAGGGCACCACCACGCGCTGCCCGCCCGCAGGCGCAGCAGGAGCATCAGACGTCGAAAGATCAATGGGAGGAACCGCCACGGTGGCGCCCGTCAACGGACGCTGGCCGTCTCGCACCGTCACATCGGGGTCATCCGTCGGCTGGGGCACAACAGGCGCAGCCGGTACAGCAGACACGACAGGCTTCGAGGCAGGCGTCCCCGTTTCCGAAGAGGCCGGCTCGGATGCGATGGCGGGAATGTCGGCCAGCATCGCGGAGACCGTGTTGTTAGAAGGAGACGGCAATTGATCGGCCTCAACCGCCGGCACTTCAATGGCTGGCAATACGGGGGCCAACGAGGGCGATGCCTCTTCATTAACGGCCGATGCGGAAGGCGGAGCAGAAATTTCCTCGGAGCTCTCGTCCGCAACCACGCTGTCCATAATCTCGGTGGGTGTTGCGCCAGCTGCTGCCGAAGCTGCCTGCACCGAAGCGCGCATAACACGCATACGCTCGGAAAGCTCGTCGAGGTTGCGGCGCTCATGCTCCTCGCGCGCGTTAATTTCTTCCTCGGCCCGTTCCAAAGCCGTGGCGTACCGCGACCGCTGCACGGGCTTTTCCTTAGCAGGCTTCTTGGCTTGCTCCTGGCCCTTTTTGAACCATTCAGGTACTTGATGCTCAACAGGCGCCGCGTAGGCGGGAGCAGCAACAGGGACGACGACCGCGGCAGAGGATGGAGTTAGGCTCTCTTCCGGAGAAACCTCCACGGCGCCGTTTTCCTCTCCCTTCGCCGGAGATTCATCCTCTGTTGCCACCTCAGTAGGCGTTGCAGACACCGGTTTCCCTGACAACGCCGCTACGGCAGCTTTGGCGGCCGCCAGGCGCTCGGCAGCTGACTCCATGGAGGTTCCCAAATCCTCGGAAGTATTCCCCGTATGGTAGACAATCTCCGCCCCCTCAGGAACAAGTCCCGCCGACACGGCGGCCGCCTCGCCATGAACCGTTGGCTCGGGGGCATCGGGGAGATCCCGAGCGGCGGCCACGCGAGAGGCGACTTCCAAAAGCACCGCCACTCCTGCAGCGTTGCAGTTTGCGCCCTCGTTGTAGTTCGCGAACTTCTCAAGCAGAAACGACGCAACCGGCAAAACCGCTACCACCATGGCAACAGCCAGAAGGACGTTGAACACCACGAGCACGCTACCGTCGGGTGCGAGCACCATGCGAATCGCCAAAAGCAGCGGCATGACCACCAGCATCGCCAGCTCAACCCAATAAAGGATGGGGAGCACCGCCGGCATCGCACCGTTCAAATCGCGTCGCACCTTACCGCTGTCGTAGTTCGCCACCACGATCACCTTGCGTCTCCGGCTCGCTCGCGTCGGCGATTTCGCAGGCAGGTAGCGCGCGACGACGTTCTGGCTCACCCCGCGGTTCAAAAGCCGCGAAAGCACCGGCTTATCGAACACCTCAGCGGCTGCCAACGCAGCGCAGATGAGGGACACCACGATGGCAGGAACAGCCAGCGCCCCCACAATCGTCGCCACCAGCGTCACCAACACAGCTACACCACTGCACAGCGTTCGAGGAAGTGAGCTGTCGGGATTGCACTGGAAGTCTTCCATAGCAGTCGTCAGACCGGCCTCGGCGGAAAACTGCTCGCTTATGTAGAGAGCCGCACGCTGTTCTTCCTCAGTACCCGCCGGCCGGGGGCCGATCTCCTGAGACAGATATGCGACATGTTCGTTCAATTCGGCCATGTACGTTGCCTTTCCTCGGTGAAGAGGGTTCTATGGACATAATTATCGTAAGTATACGCCATTACGAGGCCGTTCCGAGATATTCACGAAGAAAGGCATCAGCATTTCCTGCTTTTAGGCGCTCGGCCTCATAGGCGCCTTGGTCGGCCTCAATCTCTTTGTAGAATCGAAGAGCAACGATTTGCTCTGGGTCATCTTCCCCGAGTTCTTGGGCCAAGGCGGCCGCTTCCTCCTCCAACGCGTTATAGCGGCTGTTCTGAGCCTCGAGCTCTTCCTTGTTGCGGGAAAGATAGGCCTCGTCGGCAGCAAGGGCTGCCTGCTGCGATTCTATTCTTTTAGCCACGTAGGCTTTAAAGGCTGCCAAATCAAGACTGAGATAGGCCGCTTCGGCTTGAGAGAAATCCTGCTGAGCCTCTTCCAAAAACGCCAGGGCCTCGTTGCCCTTAGCCTGCGAGGCAAGAATGTTCTCCTTGCTCATCTCTTCAGCCAACGCCGTGGCTTCACGAATAGCCGCATCGGCGTTTATCACGGCATTCCACCCCGATCGGGCTTTGAGAAACGCCTCTGTCGCCATCATCGACTCCTCGATGATACTGACCCCCGCATCCAGCATATTAAGGCGCGAGCGAGCGGCCGTCACCACCTGAGAGGCCGCCTCCTTATCGTCATTGTCGCTCAGCGACGACTGCAGCGTCTCCATGGATGCGATAGAGTCCTCTAACTGGGCTCTCATCGGGGCGATCTCCGCGACAACGGCACGATACCCCTCGTTCAGCGCTTCTGCGGAAGGCGCGGCGTCTCCCGTCGCCGAGGGGGAAAGGCGCTTGGCATCACACTGTTCAATAACCAGTTCGTCGAAGGGAAGAAGGGATTCATCGCAGCTCTTGATGATGTCAACCTGATCATTCAGGGTATCAAGCAGAGACTTCTGCTGCTCCCTCATCGACATAAGAGCTTGGCCGCCCACCAGCGTGATGACCAAAAGGGCGCACACCACCACGAACACGGGCACGATGCCCCTCATTTTTCGATCAACAGCGGAAGAAGAGGCTGATGGGGATGCGGGAGCTTCGCCAGACAAGACGATGGACTGCCCTTTGACCGGTGTTGGCCGAGGCTTCTTTCCCTTCCCCAATGTGAAAAGAGAAGGGCCGCCCGAGCCTCCCTCGCGCCGATCGCGCTCCTCGGCATCGCGAGCCTCACGGGCGGCATCGAGCACGCTGAAGGAAATCTCGTTGGAAGACCCCCGCGTGCGCCGCTTTATGTGCATCGGATGATGCGCCCTCTTCGCTACCATAACCAGAATGCTCCCCTAGCGGCGCGCTGCTATCTCGTCGACGATCTGAGCCGCCGATAGGAATCGGATATTCTGGCTGGGAAGTGATCTCAGGAACGTCTTGCCGTAGCCCTTCGTAATAAGACGCTTGTCCGCAAGGATCAGAATGCCCCGGTCATCAGCTTTGCGAATAAGACGGCCTGCTGCCTGCTTCGTTTCCAACACCGCCGCTGGCAGGACATAGCGCCGCCAGGCGGCATCGTCACGAGCGGCCCGTTCGCAAGAAAGGGGATCCGTCGGCTTCGAGAAGGGCAATTTCGGTATCACGACGCCCTTCAGCGTGGCGCCCGGCGCGTCGAACCCTTCCCAGAAGCTCTTCAGAGCGAAAAGGGACAAATGCTCGTCGGCGAGGAAGTCATCGCGCAGGCCCTTCACCGACACACCCCACTTCTGGCACACGACGCGCAAATCGTCTCCCTTCAGAGCCGGCTGCACCTCTTCGAAGCACTTCTCCATTTCGCGGCGATTCGTGAACAGGGTGAGCATCGACCCGTTCTGGGCACGGTGAGCGTCGATGAGCAGGCGCTGCAGAGCACCGAGATAACTCGGATCATTGGGTTCGGGCATATCGTTGACAACATAGACAACCATCTGATTGTCGAAGTCGTAGCTTGAGGCAAGCAGCAGCTCGTCGGCAACGGAAAACTCGCTCTCGTTCAGCCCCATGGCCTGGGAGAAGCTGTTGAAGCTGCCGTCAACGGTCAGCGTGGCCGACGCGTAGACCACCGAATGGGTCCGCGCATACAAGGTCTCGTTCAGCGTCTCCCCCACCGATACGAGCAAGGCCTCCAGCTTGTTCTGCGGACGATCGGTCTTGCGACTTAAGCTCGCCGCATACACATAGCGCTCGGGACATTGCGTGCAGATGACCTCGACGTTCTGAATGATCTCCTTCATCTCCATCGCAATGGAGGCAATTTCGCGCTGAATGACGGCGGCCCCTTCGATATCTTCCAAATAACCCACGAGTTCCTGGCAAACCGTCACCATCTTCTCGGCACGCTCGGCCATGGCGCGGCCAAGACGGGCAATGTTCTGGAAGAGGGAGCCGTGGCGAATCTCGTCATTCAGCCAAAGATCCACCGTCTCGTAGCCCTTCGAGCGCTTATTGGTGTCATAGAAGAACAAGTCGGGCAGTGCCTTGCAGAACGCTTGGGCCGCTTCGCCGAATTCGGCTCCCGCGCGGCGCGCCTTTCCCGTGAGCCCATAGAACAGCGTCGTCGAGGATTCATTGCCCGGCATAACAACGGTGCGCTCCGCCCGCACGAAGACATTGCGCCGAGATTCCTCGGAAGCTACGCGGCGCGCGAGGGAGAGAATGTCCTCCTCTGCCAGTTCAAGGGAAAATGCCCGGCGAGCCTCGCTTTCGGCGCTGTGGGCCTCATCCACCACCCAATAGCGGATGGGCGGGAGCAAGCCTCCGTCAGCGGCAAGATCGCAGAATAGGAGACTGTGATTGGTAACGACGATATTGGCGGCCTCGGCCTTGCGGCGCGAACCGTGAACGAAGCAGGACGTGCCGAAGAATGGGCATTTACGGCGCAGGCAATCGTGGCTCGTGGTGGTGATCATCCAGCGCGGCAGCGTGCGGTAGTCGATCTTCAGGCCGTCGATGTCGTCGTAGGCCGTCTGCTCAATAAAGGAAAGCAAGGCGGCAAGGGCCGGAGCCTGAGGTTTTTGCTCCTTGCCCACGGTGCGCATGCCGGGGCCTTCCACGACGAGGCGCTCCACCTTGTGCAGACAGGGATAATGGGAGAACCCCTTGAGAGCAGCATAGGTGAGGTCGGCACCGAGCTCCTCCGAAAGAGCGGGAAGCTCATGATAGACCAGTTGGTCGAGGAGAGCGTTCGTCTTAGTAGCTACGCCGACATTAATACCGTTATCTCGGGCAATGATGGCCGCCGGCAAAAGATAGGCCATGGATTTACCCACGCCTGTTCCTGCCTCCACCATAAGATTGCGCGATCGGGCAAACGCGTTGCGCACCGCCTCGGCCATAGCCACTTGCTCGCCGCGCTGCTCGTACTCTTCGTACAGGGAGCCTACTACGCCCTCGGCGGTGAACGCTTGGGCCACAGCATCGGCCGTGGGGAGCAAGAAGGATCGCCCTGGATCGGCGGCGATTTCATCGGCATCCACGAGCGGTCTTAGATCGGCTTTCCCCACCCGTTCTCGGCGCAGGGTGCGCAGTGAGAACGGAAGGGGTTTCTCCTCGCTCGTCTCAGCCGCACGCTCGGCAAAATACTTGAACACCACAACCGTCGGCCAATCGTTCGGTTCCGCCATAGAGGCGATTTCCCGCAGCAACATAGTCGGCATGGTCTCCACAGCAGCAAGCAAAATACGCAGGAGGGCACAGGTCGCCGCCACATCTTCATCGGCCCGATGCGTTGACCGAGGAGCACCGAAAGCCTTCACGAGATCGATGAGTCGATGGGATTTCATGCGGGGCAGCGCGATGCGGGACAAATCAAGGGAATCGATCCAAGTGTTCTCGAGCAGCGGATAGCCCGTCGGATGCTTCGTCGTGAAATTGCGGTCGAACTCGGCATTATGGGCCACGACGACGGCATCTCCTATGAAAGCGGCCAGATCGGCTAGGGCCTCGGACGCCGAGGGAGCGTCGGCCACATCCTCATCGTGGATATCGGTGAGATGGGCAACATCCTCAGGAATGGGCTTTCCCGGGTTCACGAAGGTAACGAACCAGTCGACAATTTCGCCGTTTTCCACCCGTGCCGCTGCAATCTGCGTCAACTCATCATGGACGAGAGAGAATCCCGTTGTCTCCGTATCCAAAACAACGACATTATTATCGAACCGGCCGAAATCGCTCCTTTGGGCCCGTTCAGGCAGCGACTCGTAACGCGCGATAATCTCCGGCGGCGTTCCGTCGCTGATGAAGTTCTTCAGCTGTCCTTCAAGGGGGGTGGTGTCACGTGACATAGCGCAGCCTATCTTTCGCGGCGCCCTTGGTGGTGAAAAAAAGGAACCTCGGCCTAGCGAGTGTTCCCTGATTCATCGGGCTCGGTTATGGTGTTCTCGACAACTCACGGTATTGTATCAGCCAGGGCGGAGAGAATATTCATGGAACGGTATTTCGGTACATATCAAACATTTCGAACGGTCTCAAAGAAAGATGCGGCGGTGCTCATGGGTTCCAACACCCTCGTGGGAGACCGATACCGCATCAATCTCACTATGGACGAGGGCGTCCATCGCGCATGGCTTATCAACAAGTTCAACGAAACTATCGGTTACTTCGACGACAGCTTCTCACGCGAACTGAGCCTTTTGGCAGCGGAAGGTCTGGAACTCGTGGGAATTCTCTCCTTTGTCGCCTTCACGGAAACACCTGAGCCAGGTGAATATTGGGGACAGGCCGCAGTTATCGGGTACAGCCCCCATTACGCAGAAGAATTCAACCAGTTCATCGATGGCATCTGCGGGCTTATCGGCAAGGGCATTCGCCCGAAGCTGGCGTTGAAGGGGTCGGCCGTCGACGAGATCATCAACTCGAACGGCACGTGGCTTCCGAGCGAGCGCGAGCCTCTCCCCGAGAAACAACGCGGCATGGCGCTACTTAAAACGCGCCGAGGGTTCATCGACGGCCTCGTGGAGGCTGGACGCACGGGCAATAAAGGCTGTTACATTCTCAGCTGGGCCTTTCTTCTTGCCCTCGTTGCCGCCATCATCATCGGCCTGAAGTCTTGCGGAGTGTTCTAAAACGAGAACACTTGTTTTAGTTATCTAACCGGTAACCGTAAGGGGCGACCTTGGTCGCCCCTCGGCCGCAAGCGCTTACTCTCCCTCTTCGAAGGCATATTCAATGAGCTTCGTGCACAACTCAGGGAAACTGATGCCTGCCGCGCGGGCCGCATCGGGAAGAAGCGAGGTCGCCGTCATGCCAGGAATGGTATTGGTCTCCAGAATCCACGGGATGCCATTCTCGTCGAGAATGAAATCGGAACGCGACACGCCACTGCACTGCAATGCCTTATGGGCGCCGACAGCGGCGTCCATTACTTGCTTGGTTTTCTCCTCATCGAGAGGTGCCGGGCATATATGCTGCGAACCACCGGGGGCATATTTCGATTCGAAATCATAAAAATCAGCTTTAGGAACAATCTCGATGACAGGTAAAGCGAAAGGATCTCTGTTTCCTAACACGGCAACCGTAAGCTCGGTACCTTGAATATACTTCTCAACGACAACAAGCTCGTCGATTTCGAACACACGCTCGATGGCATCAGCGATAGCTTCTTCGCCTTCCACGATGTAAATACCCAAAGCGCTGCCTTCGGTAGCCGGTTTCACGACACAGGTTCCGCCCATAGCCAATGCAAGCTCTTGAACGGAATACCCCTCTCCCTTCTTGATGTATTGATAGGGAGCAGTAGGAATGCCTTCGCGCTGGTAAAAGAGCTTGGATTGGGCCTTATTCATCGCCGTCGCGCTTGACCACACACCAGGTCCCGTATAGGGAAGGCCGATCGTTTCCAGAAAGCCCTGGAGCACGCCATCCTCGCCACCTTTTCCATGAAGACAGAGAAAGGCAACGTCGAAGGGCTCCTCAATGAGCGTTTTCAGATGGTCCTTCTTCGCCGGATCCAACTCCTGAACAATAAACCCCGCTTCACGAAGCGCCTCCCCGGCACCTTTGCCCGATGCAAGGGAAATTTCGCGTTCCCCACTGGTTCCTCCAGCTAAGAGGGCGACGCGACATTTTGCGGGTTCAACTACTGTTGCCATGGAGCATTCCTTCCAGACGATAAATCTCTGGAGGCAGTATATCAGAGCAACGCCACCGTCTATAATGAACCTATGAATAACGAACTGATAAAGCTTACAGAAGCCGAACTCGAGGATCTTGTCACCTCGTGGGGATATCCTCGCTTTCGCGCAAAACAGATTCACGAGTGGGTTCACCGCCATCATGCGGCTTCTTTCGATACCATGTCCAATCTTCCGAAAGACCTCAGGACGAAACTTTCTGAGTTCTTTCCGTTGGAGACGGTAAAAATTTTCGACCGACAAATTTCCTTAGATGGGACACGCAAATATGTTGTGACTCTGGCCGACGGCTCATTAGTTGAGACGGTGGGCATGCCCGTCTACCATCGAGACGGCTCTCTCGATCGGCTATCAGTATGCGTTTCCTCACAAGTAGGATGTCCTATGGCCTGCCAGTTCTGTGCAACTGGCCGCGAAGGCCTTACACGGAATCTCACGGCTGCAGAAATCATCGCTCAAGTGGCTCTCGTCCAAGAGGATTTCCAAGAACGGGTAAGCAATGTCGTTGTTATGGGTCAAGGGGAACCTTTCCTTAACTACGATGAAGTTCTTGCCGCTTTGCGCATTCTAAACAGCCGGGACGATTTCAATATAGGAGCGAGACATATCACGCTCTCTACCTGCGGCATTATAGATGGGATCGATCGTCTCTCCCAAGAGCCAGAGCAATTCACGCTCGCCGTGTCTCTTCATTCGGCTTTACAGAAGAAGCGTGATCGGCTTATGCCGAAAGTGGCAAAGCAACCTCTTTCGGATCTAAAAAAGGCTGTGGAGAGATACACCCAGTCTACCAACCGTCGTGTCTCCTTCGAGTATCTTCTCATCAAGGATATCAACGATTCAGAAGAAGATCTTCGAGCACTTCTCGACTTCTGTGATGGGCTACTCTGCCATGTCAACCTTCTTCCGGTGAACACCGTAGAAGGATCCCCTCTGCAAGCTGCCTCGCCAGCAACTGCAAAACATTGGGTCGAGACGCTGATCCATTATGGTGTGGAAACAAGTTTCAGAAAATCCCGCGGAGCTGATATCGATGGAGCATGTGGTCAGTTAAAAAACAAGTTAGCGCAAGGTTCTCTTCGTTAATTCGTCTTTCTCTTCTCTTGTTTCACGTGAAACAAAGATAACTAATGGCATGTTATGTAAAGCATTTTCTCTTACCTCATACTAGGGTCTACAACGACTTCTTTTAACAAAAGAAAAGAGTCTGTTTCACGTGAAACAGACTCTTTTCTTAGTCATTAAATGCTATCGAAAGTTACTCACCAACAAGCTCACTGAAGAGTCGCCGCAAATCTTCCTCATCTTTGAATTCAATCTCGATTTTGTTCTTCCCTTTAGACGATTTCACACGCACGTTAGTCTTCAGTGTCTCGCGTAAGGTCTTCGCCACAGACTTGTAAACCGCAGGCATCGGCTCACGAGGAGTCGAGGCAGAGCCGTCCTTTTTACCTGACATAAGGCGAGCAAGATTCTCTGCTTCGCGTACGTTCAAACCGTTATCAATAATCTTCTGAGTCAAGGAAAGACGACCTTCAGCTGTGGGCACTGAAAGAATGGCCCGTGCATGGCCCGCCGTGATCTTTTCCTCAAACAGAAGCTGCTGAGCCTCTTCAGGAAGATCGAGAAGTCGAAGTGCATTGGCGACAGTCGAACGACCTTTGGAAACTGCTTGTGCCACTTCCGCCTGAGTCATCGAGCGTCGCTCCATCAACCGACGGTATCCGTACGCCTCTTCTATCGGGTTCAAATCAGAGCGCTGGATATTTTCAATTAACGCAAGCTCAAGGGCTTGGTCGTCATCAACCTCTTTTACACGAACGGGAACCTTCTTAAGACCAGCAGCCTTAGAGGCTTGCCAACGGCGCTCACCGGCAATGATCTGATAGGTACCATCGGCCATTTGCCTTACAAGAATAGGTTGGAGCAGACCATCCTTTTCAATAGAAGCAGCGAGTTCTTCTATTTCCTCTTTTTTAAATTGGGTTCTCGGCTGATCAGGATTAGGGGCGATTCTATCAATCTCCACCTCATCAGTTCCCCGTGCAGGAACCTCCTCAGTCCTCGATTCCTCAATGATGGCTTCTCGCACAATGGGTTCAGAGACCTTAACTGGTTCTTCCTCTATCTCAACCATCGTCCGTACGGGCCGTGTGGAAACAGGGGCCTCTCGCGCCGCCTCTTCATCTACTTCAATTGTCACTCTCTGGCGCCCGGGCGCAGGGGAAACAGGGGCAGGTGATTCATAGGAACCGGGGAGGAGGGAACCCAGACCTCGACCGAGTCCTCCACGACGTTCGGGCTTAGCCACGTGCAATCACTTCCTTCGCTAATTCAATATAGGAAAGAGCGCCTCTTCCCTTGGGATCGTATTGGGTAATCGGCTGCCCAAAACTCGGAGCTTCCGACAATTTAACCGTGCGAGGAATAGGCGTGGCGAACACCAGGCGCCCAAAATACTCACGCACTTCATCGACAACCTGCTTCGAGAGCGTCGTACGGCTATCGTACATAGTAAGAAGAATGCCGTAGATATCCAGAGTAGGATTAAGGCGAGATTTGACACGCTTCATTGATTCGAGAAGTTTTGTCACACCCTCCAAGGCATAGAACTCGCATTGGATAGGAATAAGCAATTTATCAGCCGCCACCAGAGCATTAACTGTTAAAAGACCCAAAGAAGGCGGGCAGTCAATGAGAATGAAATCATATTTGCCCCGCATGCTACCCACAGCATCCTTAAGGCGATTCTCTCGCGCCATTTCCGAGACCAGCTCGACTTCCGCCCCCGCAAGATTAATCGTAGCCGGAGCAATGTCTAATCCCTCGGCGATATCAGGAATAATTACCTCTTCAAGAGGAACATCGTTAAGGAGAACATCGTAGATGCACTGCTGTATAAGACTCTTCTCAACGCCTAGGCCACTGGAGCAATTTCCCTGAGGATCAAGATCGACAAGAAGCACCTGTTTGCCCATCTCTCCCAGTGCAGCCCCAAGGTTGATCGCTGTTGTCGACTTCCCTACGCCACCTTTTTGGTTAATGATGGCAATAATCTTCGTCTGTCCGACAACATGACGCACCGGCGCTTTGTCTTTATAGCTCTTCAAAGGTTCTCGAGGAATCACAGGAGCTGCGTAATCCTCAACCTCCCTGACAACCACTTCAATATTTTCAGGATCGTCAACGAGTTCCTCTTCAGCGGCTACCACTTCTTGTTCCTGAGTCTGAGGTTGATCAACCTCTTCGACAGTCCGGGCTTGTTTTGTGTCTCGTTTAAGACCATCAAAGAATCCCACAGGAACCTCCTTCCTTGATTGGAGCACAGTATATCATCGCCTCAAGCTGGTTCAGGCGATGTTCGACAGAAGGATTCAAATTGATCGTGTTTCACGTGAAACACGATCACATACTACATTCAGTTACGGGGACGCAGTGGCTGTTTCTGAGCCAAGCCAATTCTTCGAGGAAGCTTGATGCGTGACTTGCCGACTTTCTCAAACACTACAATGGTTCTCATGGTCTCTCCATCGCTCAAGCAAATCTCACGCTGAGAGATCATTCTCATACCCACAAGGTCTTGCACAGCAAGAGCTTCATCAAGTTCTTCCGATGATAGCTGGGCTTTATAACAGACTAACCGACCGCCCTTTTTCAAAAGGGGCGAAGCAAGCTCTATAAGAGAAACTAGTTTAGACAGAGCTCGAGCTGTGAGGACGGCGAATTTCTCCTTGTACTCCAGAGGAAGATCCTCGATGCGTTCGCTCGATGTAGAAATTTGCTCACTCAACAAAAGATCATCAAGGACAGATTGGACGATGGCCATTTTCTTCTTCACCGAATCAACGAGAAGGGTCGTTCTTCCTGTCGCAAGCGCAAGAGGGACGCCGGGGAACCCCCCTCCTGAGCCAAGGTCTCCATAGAGACCGTCAGGAGCTTCATTGACCTCCGGCAAACCTACCAGCGAATCCTCTATATGAAGGAGACGCGCCTGTTCCCCATCAGTAATGCGAGTAAGATTCGTAACTTTGTTTGCTTCAAGGATTGAAGCAAGATAGCACTGCATCAAGCTCATCGTCTGATCATCTGCCATCTCAACTCCTTTCCATAGGCGAACGTGTCCATAATAAAGGAAATGGGACGTGCTTTGCGCGTCCCATCAGCACATTGAAAGTATTAGAACAGTTTTTACAGAGGAACCACGACCACATGGCGGGAAGGACCCTCCCCCTCAGAAACGGTCTCGACTCGATCATCGTCTCTCAAAGCAATGTGGATAATCCGACGCTCGTAGGGGGTCATCGGGCGCAATCCAACTTTACGGTGCTGAGAAGCAGCTCGATTAGCGGAGCTGTGCGCAATCGACTCGAGCTTTTGGCGCTGGCGGTTCTTGTAGCCCTCAACATCGACAATAACTGGATAACGGAAACCGATAGTGCGTACCGTTATCATCGACACAATGAATTGCAGCGCATCAAGAGTTTTTCCATGACGACCAATAAGGACAGCCATATCTTTGCCGCTGATATCAAGAATCAGTTCGCCCTCGTCACCCTCGTACTCATCAATAGTCACTTCGCCGACATTGAAATACTGGAGAATATCTTGGAGCGCCGCGATAGCAGTGTCGGCAATGGTATCGAGCATCTCGTCCGTCACGATAAGCTCGTCCTCTTCAACAACCTCTTCGGTATTAATGGGATCCGCAGAAGACTGAGATTCTTCCACCACCTCGTCTTCTACCTCTTCAATCATGTCCTCGAACTCTTCAGTCATTACAGGCTCCTAACCTTAAACACCGCGGTTGAAATGATGCCACGGAACGTACAAAGGGAGTGTTTCATGTGAAACACTCCCTAAAATCAGTAAGGTCTAGCGCTTTTTCTTAGGACGCTTCTTCTTCTCTTTGCGCGTGACGTTAACCTCGATCGGCTTGACGACGAGAGCTTCTTCCTCCTCTTTACGCCGATCGGCAGCACGGCAGCGCGCAAGCGTCAACTGGTTCTGCCCGATACCGATAAGGGAGGATGCGCCCCAGAACAGCAACACACCCGCCGGTGAACCCCAGGAAATCCAAAGCATCATAAGAGACATGATCGCGCCCATCATGAGCGTCTGATTTTTCTGCTGGGTGTTTTCAGTTTTCAACTGCTGAAGAACCATCGGAAGGAAGGTAGCACCAGCAAAGATAATCATGAGAATGAGATAGGGAACAAATGTTCCGAATCCCTCGCCGAAAGCCTGGGAGGGCGTCGTGACGAGATTCGGAACCAAGTTGTAGAACGAGTACGTGCCCTCGCCAATACGATCGCCCATCTCGCGAAGCACCTGGAACAGAGCAATAAAGATCGGCATCTGGAGCAGCATCGGAAGACAACCAGCGAGCGGGTTGAACTTCATCTCCGCGTATATCTTCTGCATCTCCTGGGATTGACGCGTGGGATCATCGGGGAAACGATCTTTCAGGGCCTGAATCTTCGGCTGCACCTTCTGCATAGCATAATTGGACTTCGCTTGCTTATGCATGAGGGGCGCGACAATGATACGAAAGATAATCGTGACGATGATGATCGCCAGTCCCCAGTCGTGGCAGAAGTTATAGAAGAATTGGATGATGTCGAAGATCCAGTCTTTAAAGATATCCCACATAGCTTACCTTTCCAAATGCACCAGCGACTCAGGGAACGGGATCGTACCCACACGGACCGCCAGGGCGGCATCGCAGTATTCTCTTTGCAGTGAGCACGAACCCTTTGCAAAACCCATATCGCTTGAACGCGGTGAGTCCGTACTCGGAACATGTGGGAATGAAGCGGCAAGAAGGGGGGAGAAGGGGTGAAAGAGCCATTCGGTAAAACATAATAAGACCGATAGCGACCAGAGTCGGAATCCTCTTAATGCGTACGAGTAGCTTCTTCAACGGTGTTCTTCCCTTCGCCTTGGGCAAGGCGCTCAGCGACATTTCCGCATGCTTTCAGCACTTTACTATAAGAAGCCCGAGTGAGGCCTGATTTTGCCAGAAATATCACGTCAAAGCCGGCCCACGGCCCACCCATTTCCATGCAGAGTGCTCGCAAGCGGCGCTTGGCGCGGTTTCTCCAAACGGCATTCCCCAACTTCTTCCCCGCAATAAAAGCGACACGACCGGAATGGCCGTGTCGCTCATAATTGCTCTGCTTGTCGTCCTGGACGCCTACAATAACCGTAAAGTATGGCGTATGAAGACGATGCCCCGTAGAGAAGAGCTGGGAGATTTCAGTGCTGGATTTAATAGTCTGCACCTAAAGATCTCCTAGACGGTGAGACGCTTGCGCCCCTTAGCACGACGGGAAGCGAGAACAGCGCGACCACCCTTGGTAGCCATACGGGCACGGAAGCCATGGCACTTGGCGCGCTTGCGTTTGTTCGGTTGATAGGTGCGTTTCATTGTTTCTTTCCCTTTCATGGTTTAAAGAGTAGCTTTTGAATTATACAACGCAAAAAAGTACTGTCAACGGGGCGAACAGAAGAATAAGGAAGATGGCTGCGAAGGGAGTTGCGATAGGGAGGTGGAACCATGAAGTACAGGTAACGGCTGTGCAGAACTAAAAAGTAGTTCCCATTGAAGAGGGATTCTAAAAATAGAATTCAAATAGTAGTCTCAATAAGACGAGTGGATTAGTCGATAACTGGCATAGCCGCAGGTGGGGAGCTTGCTAACGTACTTACTGCTTGGTGAGTTGTCAAGCGCGCTTGTGAACCATGCGCTGGCGGCCATCCTCTGCTCTCTCCCGTTGTCGTTGAAAAGTTGCCCTGTTATGCGCAGGTTTTCCCTTCTTATCAAGAGTTTGTGAACAAACTAGTCCAGCTCGCAGATGATCTTCTGCAGCACCTCAATCTCTTCCTGGGTATCACGATCGGTCTTCAAACGCTCTTCGATACTTGTTGCCGAATGGATGGCGGTCGAATGGTCGCGATTGAATTTCTTGCCGATATCGCCGTAGGGGAGGTCGAGCAGTTGTCGGCACAGGTAGATGGCGATCTGTCGCGGTCTCACAATGGATTGGGATCGCTTGGGGCCTACCATGTCGCTATGGCTCACTTTGAAGAAGTTCTCCACTTCGCGCTGGATGTCCTCCACGGTCAAGCTTCGTGACATGCCGCCGGTGAAATGATTGGCTAGAAGCTCGCGCACTTCATCGATGGAGATATCGCTGCGATCGCAGTAGATCATGCGGTAGATGACGGTATTCACGGCGCCCTTGAGCTCGCGGATGTTGGACCCGGAGTTCTCGGCGATGTACATTTGAATGTCGTCGGAGAGGGTGAAGTTTCCCAGGCCCTCGCTGCGGCTGAACTCGTCGGTGAAGGATTTGACGATGCCGAGTTTGGTTTCCACTTCCGGCGGCTGGATATCGATGGTGCCGCCGCTGTAGAAGCGAGATTTCAGACGTTCGTCGAATTGGATGTTCTTGGGAGCGCGGTCGGCGGAGAGCACCACCTGCTTGCCCTGGCTGGTCAGCGTGTTGAACAGCTGGAAAAGCATGTTCATGGATTCCTTCTTGCCCTGAAGGTGCTGGACGTCATCGAGGAGGAGGATGTCCGCCTGCTCATAGTAGGCGCGGAAGTTGCGGAAGCTGACCTTCTCCTGGTCCTTGATGGCGCCGGCCTCTGAGTACTTCGAGACAAAGTCCTGAGCATCCACGTAGACCGTTCGCATCGAGGGACGCGTTTCCTCGATGTAGTTCTGAATGGCTCTCATGAGATGGGTTTTGCCCAAGCCGCTTTTCCCGTAAATGAACAGGGGATTAAGGGGAAGCCGTCCGGGGGACTCTGCAACTTCGACGGCCATGGAGTAGGCCATGCGGTTCGATTCCCCGATAACGAAGTTCTCGAACGTGAGGGAAGACGAGGGATTCGAAGCCCTCTCGGCGACCGGCTCCTGGGAGAGCGGTGCGGGCGCGGGAGGCGCGTAGTGATCGACCACGACGTCCTCTGCAAGGGAATGGGCGACCATGCCGGATGGTTCGAAGGGGGTCGCCTGAGACAGGGGAGCACCATAGGCCGGTGAGGGGGGCGCAGCTGCCGCGATGGGCTGAGAAGGGAGAGACTCCATCGTCGATGCTGCTGGCTGCGCGGGTGTTGGCGTCGGCATCGGTTGGGCGGGCGCCGAAAGGGGCGCCGCAGGGGATGGTTGGCCTGCAGCGGCGATTTTACGCTGCTCTTGGGTGGGGTCGACGGCGATGGCCACCGCGAATACGACGCCGGTGAGATCGCGCAGCGCGCGTACGATAACCTCGGTGTAATGCTGCTCGACCCATGTCTTTATAAAGTCGTTGTCGGCGGTGAGCATGAGAAATGAATCGCTCATGGCCTGGGGAACGAGCCGCGAGAAAAAGGCGGAAACCTGGGAGGGGTCGATATCCTGGTAGCTTTTGACCTGGGCGCAAATACGCGCCCATTGTTCGTTGAGCGTCTCGCTATCCATACATCATCCTTCCGCCGGCGTATTTTGCCGTGGTTCTCCGCTTTCAGGGCAATTCTAGCAAATTGGCAAGGCTTGGGTCTTAGAGACCCTGTGCGATCTGTCGGCCGTAAGGGGTGAGGGCCCGCTGTTTCCCGACCATTTCCACCAAACCTGCCTCTCGCAGCCGATTGAGGGTGGTGTTGGTGGTGGAGGCCGGCGTCTCGGTCAGGTCGCTGAAATCCTTGTTCCGGAGGGTTCCTTCTTTAAGGAGAAGCTTCAGGAATATTCGCTCGCGTTCGGAGAGGGCGGGCGCCGGCATGACGGCACTCGGGTAACCCGGATACGCCGCCGGTGCTGGCGCTGCTCCGTAGGCCGGATAGGCGGTTGGGGCGGCTCCATAGGCCCCGTAGCTCGGATATCCCTGGTAAGGGGCTCCGTAAGAGGGAGCCGGTACGGGAGCTGGAGCCGCGGGTACTGCGCTGTAGCCTTGCGGCGCGTAGGCGGGTGGGTAGGGAGTCGCCCCTGGTGCGCTGGATGAGCCCATGGAGGGATAGATTCCGGCTGGATTGGAGGGATAGGGTTCGGTGCCGGCTGCGAGGGGCGCTGCGTAGGGCTGATGAACCACGGCGGTTTCCGAAGCGTAGGACGAGCCTGAGGTGTACTCTCTCTTGCTGCTCAGCACGTCGGTTTCGTCCCAGTCGTCCAGAGGATCGTCTTCTTCACGCACCAAGCTGACGGTGACGACGGCGCCGGTCCCCAGATTGTCCTCGATAGTAATGGTGCCATGGGACGATTCGAGGTACTCCCGCACAATGGGAAGGCCCGACCCGACGCCCCGAATATAGTTTTTCATAGGCTCGACGGCAGAAGAAAACCCTGGCATTTGGGCTTTTTCTTTCGAGGGGATGCCGGGGCCATGATCGGCGAAGCGGATGGTGTTCCCTTTGTCGAGAATGGAGACCACCACCTCTTTGAAGCGCGCATGGATGAAATTTTCGGAAACCTCCCGAATAACGGTGTAAGGGATGGTTCCCCCTGCGCCATGGGACTGTTCGTACACCGTGGAGGCGAGCGCCTCGATATAAGCCGCCGTGTCGGCGGGCTTTATCTCCACAACCCGTGGTGCGCTGCGCAGGTCGTCGTAGAGAGCAATGCGCCCCACGGTGTCGACGAAGGAATAGTCGAAGGAAGCCCCCTGGGGAGCTTCGTCGTGAAGAGAAGTATGTTGTTCCATGGTTTCCAAGATCATTCCGTTTTGTTCGCCGTTCAATTCGTCGTTTCAAGAATTTTTCAGGATATTGTAACGTGTTTCATCATTTTACAAGGTATCTACCTGCGCATTTCATAACCAGTGATGAGTAATTCACTATTTGTTCAGTAAAAGTGGAAAACCGAAACTGAACTACCTGCGATTTTCTGAAGAATTCCGACTTATCAACCAAATATTCAGTAAAAGTGGAAAACTCGGAATTCGAGAATTCCTAACGGCTGTCATTCAAAGAGGAAAAAGTGAAAAACTTTACCCAAAAACCTTGACAGAGGCTCTCGATAACCCTTCTCAGCCGCTTCCTATGCCTTTGAGAAGAAAATTCCCATCAAGCACGATCTTGTTCGAACATAGGTGCGTTTAAAGAGAATTACCCTGACATAATTTACAAAACCCCAGCTCAACGCGTCGTTTTTGAAAAGAAAAATCGACAGTGAATTGTTAGCTAAAACTGTCAACCATCTTTACCTTCGATATCCACTCAGTGAAAAGGACGGTTATCCACTGCTTGCGCTGGGGAAAGAGGAAGTTATCCACTTTTTCCACTAGCGGAGCGAGAAAAGGGTGTAAAACTAATCAACCATTAGTCAGACAACTCTGCGCGGCCTCTCCGTTTCCCTGTTTTCCGGCGTTATAATACCCGCACGATATCTTCTGTTTCAGCTCAGGCCATTACGAAGAGAGGCATCCCTTGAAATTCAGTATCAATCGCACCGAGCTTGCCAACGCCCTGTCCATTGTCCTCAAAGGGGTTTCCACTCGATCGACGCTCCCTGTCTTGTCCGGTATCCTCATCGAGGCCGCCGGCGACAAAATTATCCTCCAAGCCACCGACTTGGAGCTCTCCATTCAATACTCCGTGGCCGCGCTCGTTGAGGAGGAAGGCCGCACGGTGGTGCCCGGCAAGCTGTTCTCGGAAATTGTGAAGAACCTTCCCGATGCTGCGGTCCATGTCGAGGCCACTGATGATCAGGCCTTTGTCACCTGCGACACGTCTTCGTTCTCTATCCGCGCCTTGAACGCTGAGGATTTCCCCGGTTTTCCCCGTGTGGACGTTCACCAGAAGATAGAAATTCCCTTTCATCAGTTTTCCACTATGGTCAAGCGTGTTTCTCGCGTCGTATCCAAAGATGAGTCTCGCGCTATTCTCACGGGCGTCCTCATCACCCTGGAGGCCGGCGTGCTGCGCATGGTGGCCACCGACTCCTATCGTCTCGCCATCACGGATGCTCCTCTGCCGAACTCCTCGGCCGATGAGTTCCACGCGGTCATCTCGGGCAGCTTCCTATCGGAAATCGCGTCGTTGCCGAAAACGGAGTCGCCGGTGTCTCTGGCCTTGGCTGACAATCAGATCGTCGTGACCTGCGAGGACACGGTGTTTATCAACCGCCGCATTGAGGGCAACTTCCCCAATTACAAGCAGCTGCTCCCCGACGGCTACGCTACTCGCGCTACCATCGAGGTGGATAAGCTCGTGGCCAGTGTTCGGCGCGCCTCGCTGCTCGGATCCACCTCCTCGCCGGTGCGTTTTGATTTGAACAACGCCTCCCAAACGGTGCAGATTTCCGCAGCATCTCAGGATGTGGGCAGCGCTCAGGAGATCATCTCCTGCGCCATTGAAGGCGAAGATGTGGAAATCGCTTTCAACTATGCCTATGTGTTGGATGGCCTCGGATCCATTGCCACCGACGAGGTGTATCTTGAAGTGCAATCGGCGTTGAAGCCGGGCATCTTCCGCGCGCTTGAGCCGGAAAACTTCCTCTACCTCGTCATGCCTGTGCGCATCTCCTAAATGACCCTGCGTATTGAAAGCCTCTCTTTGCGGAATTTTCGCAACTATGAGGATGCGGCTCTAAACGAGCTTGGGGACATCACCGTACTTGTGGGGGAGAACGCTGTTGGCAAAACGAACCTCATCGAGGCCATCCAGCTGCTTACGGCGCTCACGTCGTTCCGACATGGTACGGCTGATCAGTTGATTCGCCACGGCGAGGAGCGTAGTCGCGTATCCATGCAGGCAACTGACGGCAATCGGCGTCTTGATATCGACCTCACGCTTGATGGTCGTACGCGCAAGTATCGGCTCAATGGAAAGGCGAAACGGCCGATCGATTTGAAAGGAGTCATTCCCTCGGTCGTTTTTACGCCTGATGATCTCGATTTGGTAAAAGGGCCGAACAGCGGGCGGCGGTCATCGTTGGACACGTTGGGCGCTCAGGTAAATAAAAGCTACTACACGGTACGGCGTGATTATGAGAAGGTGATTCGCCATAAGAATCGCCTTCTCAAAGAGGAGGCCGATGTTGCCCTTGTGGAGGCCATCAATGAGATGATCGTCACGGTGGGAGCTCAGCTCACGATCTATCGCATCGCGTTATTTGAGCGGCTGCTCCCTCATCTGACTGCAAAGTACCAGGAGATTTCTCAAGGACGCGATTGTTTGAACGCCGTCTATGTTCCCTCGTGGGGAAAAGGAGCGCCAGAGGAAACGGTTGAGCCCCTTACCCGCGACGAAGCCCGCGAGGCGTTGGCCCGCGCGCTTCATGAGCGTGCGGAGGAAGAGCGGCGGCGCGGCCGGGCAGTGGTGGGACCTCATAGCGATGAAATCGTATTCACTCTCGATGGGGAAAACGCTTCAATCTACGGAAGTCAGGGACAGCAGCGCTCCATTGTACTCTCGTATAAACTGGCTGAAGCGGCCGTCATCGAGGAGATCATCGAGCAGAAGCCGGTGCTCCTTCTTGACGATGTGATGAGCGAGCTGGACGGCCGACGACGCGATGCGCTGGTGACCGCTATGGAAGGCGGTAGTCAGACTTTTATCACCACAGCGAACATCGATTACTTTAATGAGGCCATGTTGAACAAGAGCAATGTTATCCATTTGCCGGTGGTGTGACCCGCCAAAACCGTAGAATAGTCCCATTCGAGTCCCCAAAGTATTAACTCCGTGCATTTCTCGCTTGATTTAAGCCCTGTTTTCCACAATTCCTGGCAAAGTCTTCACCGAACCGCAACATAGGCCCTCAAACAGCCTTAAAATAGCCCCATTCCGCGACTTTCAGCCGAAATGCGATTTTCACATGCTATAATTGACACTCATTCGGCGCCCGCATCTGGGCGCGTTCTTTTGTTCCGAGAGCGAAGGAGTGTCAGTGGCAAACAAACCAGATCACTACGACGGTTCTGACATTCAAGTTCTAGAAGGACTTGAAGCTGTTCGCAAGCGCCCGGGCATGTACATCGGCTCCACCGGCCCCCGCGGTCTGCACCACCTGGTTTACGAGGTGGTCGACAACGCTGTGGACGAGGCCCTGGCCGGGTACTGCGATACCATCAAGGTGACCATCCATCCCGACAATTCCATCTCCTGCGAGGACAACGGCCGCGGTATTCCCGTGGACAAGCATCCCAAGGAGAAGATCCCCACCGTCGAGGTCGTGCTTACCATTCTGCACGCCGGCGGCAAATTCGGCGGTGAAGGCTACAAGGTTTCCGGCGGTTTGCACGGCGTCGGCGTTTCCGTTGTGAACGCCCTTTCCACGAAGGTGGAAGTGCAGGTGCGCCGCGATGGCAAGGAATACGAGATCGATTTCGATCACGGCAAGACCAAGACCAAGCTGCACGAGATCGGTAAGGCAAAGCACACGGGCACCACGGTCACGTTCTGGCCCGACCCCGACATCTTCACCGAGACCACGGTGTACGACTACGACACCCTGGCCGCCCGTTTCCGCGAGATGGCCTTCCTGAACCGCGGTCTGAAAATCATCCTCACCGACGAGCGCATCACCGACGCCGACGGCAACCCCCGCACTGAGGTGTTCCAGGCCATGGGCGGTATCGTCGACTTCGTGAAGTTCTTGAACGACGGCAAGGAGACCCTGAACAAGCCCATCTACTTCGAGGCCGAGAACGCCGACGGCACCGTGGAAGTGGCCCTGCAGTGGTCCAGCTCCTATTCCACCAACTCCGTCATGGCCTTCGCCAACAATATCAACACCCATGAGGGCGGCACGCATATGGACGGCTTCAAGCAGGCCATTACGCGTACCATCAACGATTACGCCCGCTCGAAGGGCCTTCTGAAGGAGAAGGATCCGAACCTCTCCGGCGAGGACGCCCGCGAGGGTCTGGCGGCCATCATCTCCGTGAAGCTGCACGATCCGCAATTCGAGGGCCAGACGAAGACGAAGCTCGGCAACACCGAGATCCGCCCGCTGGTGCAAAACGCCGTCGCCCAGGGCCTCGGCGAATACCTGGAGGAGAACCCCACGCCGGCCAAGCGCATCATCGGCAAGGCCACCCAGGCGCTGAAGGCCCGCGAGGCTGCTCGCAAGGCTCGCGAGATGACCCGTCGCAAGAACGTGCTCGACTCGTTCAGCATGCCTGGCAAGCTCGCCGACTGCGCCAGCAAGGACGCCTCCCAGTCCGAAATCTTCATTGTAGAGGGCGATTCCGCAGGCGGTTCGGCCAAGCAGGCCCGCGACCGCAAGTTCCAGGCCATCCTGCCTCTGCGCGGTAAGATTCTGAACGTGGAGCGCGCCGGCCTGCACCGCTCGCTGTCCTCCGACACCATCAGCTCGCTCATCACGGCCATCGGCACCAACATCGGCGAGGACTTCGACGCCGAGAAGGCCCGCTACCATCACATCATCATCATGACCGATGCCGACGTCGACGGCGCGCACATCCGCTGCCTCTTGCTGACGTTCTTCTACCGCTACATGCCCGAGCTCATCAACCTCGGCTACATCTACATCGCCCAGCCGCCCATCTTCGGCCTGAAGAAGAAGAATTCCCGCAGCCCGAAGGTCGAGCGTTACATCTACGACGAGAAGGCGCTGTCCGCCACCCTGGCCGAGTACGACGACCCCAGCAAGTTCGATGTTCAGCGCTACAAGGGCCTCGGTGAGATGGACCCCGAGCAGCTGTGGGAAACCACCATGGAGCCGGCAACCCGCACGCTTCTGCAGGTGAACATCGACGACGCCGTGGAGGCCGAGCGCGTGGTGAGCGAGCTTATGGGCGAGCAGGTGGAGCCTCGCAAGGAATTCATCCAGAAACACGCCCGCGACGTCCGCTTCCTGGATATTTAGGAGAGCTAAATGGCTGATAACTTTGACGAATTCGACGACGACCGCGACGAGGTAGAGGCCGCCGAGGAGGACGCCCTGTACCTGGCCGAGGAAGTGAACACCGACGATGAGGGCGACGATGACGCGGAACTCGCCAGCGCCAGCTCCACCCTCGATGAAGAAGAAGACGTGGAAGACGCCGACGAAGATGGCAACGAGCCCGGCTTCATCTCCGAGGAAGAGCGAGCCCGCTCGTTGATGGTGGACATGCCCAACCCCCACGGCTCCATCATCGAGGGCGCCAACGGCGGCGAGGGCACCATCGTGCGCGCAGCGTTTCTCGGCAAGGAGATGCAGACCTCCTTTCTCGAGTACTCCATGTCCGTTATCGTCTCCCGCGCTCTGCCCGATGTACGCGACGGCCTGAAGCCGGTGCATCGCCGCATCCTGTACGCCATGAACGAGTCCGGCTACACGCCGAACAAGCCGCACATGAAGTCGGCCCGTACCGTCGGCGACGTGATCGGCAAGTACCATCCCCATGGCGACTCCGCCGTGTACAACACCATGGTGCGCCTGGCCCAGCCCTTCAGCCTGCGCCTGCCCCTCATCGACGGCCACGGCAACTTCGGCTCTATCGACGGCGACTCCGCCGCTGCCATGCGTTACACCGAGGCGCGTCTCGACAAGCCGGCTATGGAACTTTTGCGCGACCTGGACAAGGAAACGGTCGATTTCCAGCCCAACTACGACGAGTCGCTGCAGGAGCCTACGGTACTGCCGTCGCGCTTCCCGAATCTGCTGGTCAACGGCTCGAACGGCATCGCTGTCGGCATGGCCACCAACATCCCGCCCCACAACCTGGGTGAGGCCATCGACGCCACCTGCCTCATGATCGACAACCCAGACTGCACCACGGAAGACCTCCTCGGCGCCATGCCCGGCCCCGACTTCCCCACGGGCGGCCTCATCATGGGCAAGAAGGGCATTCTTGATGCCTACGAGACCGGCCACGGCAACCTCACCATCCGTGCGAAATGCGAGATCGAGGAAAAGAAGAACGGCCGCGCCTCCATCGTGGTGAAGGAAATCCCCTACCAGGTGAACCGCAAGCGCCTGCTGGAGAAGCTCGGCGAGCTGGTGCGCGACAAGAAGCTGCCCGAAATCAGCAACATCCACGACGCCGCCGACCGCAAGGGCATCGACATCATCATCGATCTGAAGTCCAACGCTATCCCGCAGGTGGTGCTGAACAAGCTGTTCAAGCACACCCAGCTGCAAGTGGGCTTCGGCTGCAACATGCTGGCCCTGGTGAACGGCACCCCGCGCGTGCTCTCGCTGAAGGAGATTCTTTTCTACTACATCGAGCACCAGAAAGACGTCGTCACCCGTCGCACCCGCTACGAGCTGGCCAAGGCCGAGGAGCGCGAGCACATCCTCGAGGGCTACATCATCGCGCTCGATAACATCGACGAGGTCATCCACATCATCCGCTCCTCCGAGACGGACAAGGAAGCCGCTGCGCGCCTCACCGAGCGCTTCGGTCTTTCCGAGAAGCAGACCAACGCCATCCTGGAAATGCGCCTGCGCCGCCTGACCGGCCTGGAGCGCACCAAGATCGAGGAAGAGTTGGCCGAGCTGCGCGAGAAGATCGCCTACTACAAACAGATCCTTGCCGACGAGAACCTGTTGAAGCAGGTCATCAAGGAAGAGCTGCAAGAGATCAAGAAGAAGTACAACACCCCGCGCCGCACCCGTCTGACCGGCGAGGCCAAGGATATCGAGGTGGAGGACCTCATCGCCGAAGAGAACATGGTCGTCACCATGACCAAGGCCGGCTATATCAAGCGCCTGCCCGTGAGCACCTACCGCCAGCAGAAGCGCGGCGGCAAGGGCATGCAAGGCGTGAACTTGAAGGACGCCGACTTCGTGGAGCACCTGTTTGTGGCTTCCACGCACTCCTACATGCTGTTCTTCTCCACCAAGGGCAAGGTCTACCGCCTGAAGGTGTACGAGATCCCCGAGGCCGGCCGTCATGCCCGCGGCACGGCCATCGTGAACCTGCTGCCGCTGGAGAAGGGCGAGTCCATCTCGGCCGTTATCGCCACGAAGGACTTCCCGGCCGAGGAGTTCCTCATGTTCGCCACGGCTCAGGGTAACGTGAAGAAGACCTCCATGGATCAGTACGACCGCACGCGCCGCGACGGCCTCATCGCCATCAACCTGAAGGACGGCGACGAGCTCATCTCCGTGAAGCGCGTGGCCAAGGGCGAGAAGGTCATCATGGTGTCCAGCGCCGGCAAGGCCATTCTGTGGGATGAGTCGGAGGCTCGCGCCATGGGCCGCGGCACCATGGGCGTGCGCGGCATGAACATGCCGGCCGACGCTCACGTGCTCGGCATGGAAATCGCCAAGCCCGGCACTGACCTGTTCGTCATCACCGAAAAGGGCTACGGCAAGCGCACGAAGATCGAGGAATACCCCGAGCATCATCGCGGCGGCCAGGGCGTCTACACCATTACGATGACCCACAAGAAGGGCCTGCTGTCGGTCATGAAGATCGTCGGCCCCGATGACGAGATCATGATTGTCTCCGAGGACGGCGTCATTGTGCGCACCCCGGTGAAGGGCATCTCCGAGCTCGGCCGTTCCACCCAGGGCGTGAAGGTGATGAACGTCGCCGACAAGGACAAGGTGTGCGCGGTGGCCATCGCCTCCACCGGCAAGAAGAAGGCCAAGAAGGCGGCACCCGCCGACGAGAACCAGATGGGCCTGCTCGAGGAGGAGAGCGAGGAAGGCACTCTCGCCATCGACGACCTCGACGACCTCGACGACGATCTGGGCGACGAGGGAGAAGCGACAGAAGAGTAGCAAAACGTTAGAAAACGTGCTATAGTAGAAACACCAGCAAAGCCCGTCGTTTGGTTAACGGTTGAGCGGGCGGAGCGGGTTAACAACTTGAGGGACTAGTTGCTGCTAGTCCCTCTTGTCTATCCTCTCCATCCGTTGGTGCTTATACTCCCGCCACAGTGATAGCAAAGCTGTCACCACGTTGGCCATGGCGGCCAAAGCAATCAGGAATTCATTCATAGGCGAAACCTCCTTTGTAGTAGGTCCCGCCCGCACACGGACTTTGCTGGTTCAGTTATATTATCACAGATGAAAGAAAACTAAAGCTGTTCGATATCTCCGAAATCCTCGGGGGATATATGGTCGAGGAATGTCTTGAACGCCGCCAGTTCCTCTTCCGTCTGCTTCTCACCCTTGAAGAGAAACGGGAACGAAGAAGCGTCAAGTACCGTCTCTTCAATATAGAGCGGCGCATCTTGCCGAAGCGCCAGGGCAATGGCGTCGCTCGGCCGGGCGTCTAAGGTGATGAGTCGTCCTCCCTGGGAAAGAACCAGGTGCGCGAAGAACATCTGCCCCTTCGATCCGTAAATCACCATGGAATCGACGCGCGCATCCAAATTGGTGAGCGCATCTAGCATGAGGTCATGGGTCATGGGCCGCGCGAACTTCACATGCTCCAGTGCCATCCCGATTTGTGCCGCCTCGGTGGGGCCAATCCAAATGGGCACAACGCGCGCCTTCCCCGCTGGTGTCTCCTCTACGGGTTGCAGAACCAGCACGGACGGCTGGTTCTGCCCCGCCACCACCAATGTCAACACTTTCAACGGAACCATGCTTTGTCCTTTACTCTAGTTCGATGAGAACATGATTGCAGATTGAGCTTTCTATGTTTGATGTCTATTGTCTCATTGTTGAACCAAGCTTATTTAAACTTTTGGAATGTTTAACCGCTTAAGCCCATCTTCCGGTGACAAAAACATTGAGTCTAGGACGCGAAAAGCGACTTATACAGGCATTTCCGAAATAAAACAGGAGCAGGTTTGCCTGTATAACTCAAAATTCTTGCATCCTGGAGTTTCGAATGTCTGTATAAGTCGCTTTTTGCGCATCGAAAGGGAGGATGCTGTCACGGAAGGTGAAATAATTCATATTCTGATTAAGAGGATACTACTCGTGCCGTTCGCGGCGTGTCGTGTACGTTTTTGAAATCGGGAAAATTTTCCTTGACCTCACCTATGAAACAGGCTTAAGATAGTCAAGCACTTTTTCAAGGGCCCGTAGCTCAGTTGGTTAGAGCGCACGCCTGATAAGCGTGAGGTCGCTGGTTCAAATCCATTCGGGCCCACCATTACTTTGCGATAAACGCTCCACCGTGAGCCGAGTTAGCCGGTGGAGCGTTTATTATATTTCGGGCCAGAATCGGCCGATTTTCTTTAAACTGACGAAATCCCGAACGAGCAAAGTGATGACTGCTAGTGCATGCCATGGGGCGTTAGCTCAGCTGGGAGAGCGCGGGCTTTGCAAGCCTGAGGTCAGGGGTTCGATCCCCCTACGCTCCACCATAAACGAATCAGACGAACACCTTTGGGTGTTCGTCTTTTTGTAGCTGCCTGTTAAGGGAAGTAGAAGCAAGGAAGGGGACATGAGTCATCCCTAACGCATTGCCACTCGCTTAGCTGAGTGCCATTCGTTGAAAAGTAGTTATTGTTTGCCACAGATTGACTCCTTGCAGGGCGTTTTAATATAGTCATTACCCTGTCATTTACCTAGTCATCTTCTTTCGGGGTCTCTGTGAAATAGCGAAGAATCACCAGGTCAAAGCCTTGCAATTTGAAGAGAAGCCATAATTGTCTCATTTGTTGTCATTTTTGGCAGTAGACAAAAAATCTCAGATCAATAAAGTGATCCTTAGCATTGACAGAGAGCTAGCTTGCTAAAAGATGATTTGACGGGTAGACAATAGCCTGATGAGCCGTCTAAAATAGCAAGCAAGAGAGCAGGATTGCGAATCAGCTGACGAAGAGAGGCGGCTCTTCGCAATCAACGAGGAGAAGAGGATCGCCGACGCGCCCGAAGCCCCCGCTTCGCGCGCGTATAGGTGCATATAGCACCAGAGGCGATCGCGAGCAGCAGAGGAGACACAAATGAGGAAATCGGTCATGGGGGGTCTCGCTGAAAAGAGAATTTTCGGCCGAAGCCTTCTAGCCTTTACTCTTGCAGCTACGTTGGCTTTTCCGGCAGCGAGTCTTTCTTTCGTTGCCCAGGCCTTTGCCGATGACCCTTCGAATGGTGATGCGGCAGAAGCTCCTGCCGCTCCTGTAGTCGACCCGGTCAAGAGCGGCGAAATTCACGGCATCGATTTCATGACCCCCACAGCTGAAGATGGTATGTGGGATCTCTTCCGCGTGGAAAACGGCGCGGGGAAGACCATCTATATTATATAGAGGTTGAGAAAGACGGCAAAACCATCGCGCCGCGTTTCGCCTACGCTATTCCCGAGACGCAGGATACCGATCCCGAGGCAAAGGATGCCGACACTTCCGCGCCCGACTACGCTGGCGATGCCAACTCCTCTCGCATCGCCCAAATTGTCGCGCTGAAGATTGCACAGCCGGCTCCGGCGGCTCAGGATGCCGAGGCCCCAGCCTCGGTGCCGCAATCGTTGCATGACGTGTTTGGCGACCCGAACAATTTCCCTGCCTATACCGTGAAAGTGTTCGACGCGAAGCGCGGCGGTGACCCGTTGTACGCGGGCACTATTTGCCCCATCTACGCGAAGCTTGTCAACGACCCCGCCGTGCCGAATGAGGATGAGTGGAAGGTGCTCGGCATTCGCACGATCGATCCCAAAAACGACAAGTTCGCGGAAACGGTCGGCGCTGGTGCCAGCTACTATAAGAACCTCACGGGCGACATCCCCATTGTCTTCCAAAGCGCGGAAACCACCAAGGATGGCGAGCCCAAAGCCGAGGTGCAGGCCGCTGACACCACTCATGGCCAGCGCCTCGTCGTCACCTACGAGCAAGTTGACGCTGCCGCCATCTCCGGCGCCGTCAAGTACGTCGATGTCGATGGCAACATCATCGAAACGGAAATCGTGGAAAACCTCGGCGAAGGCAAAGAGGTTGCTATCAAGAAGTCTTTCTTCAAGACGACTACCGATGAGGCCGGCCAGGAGACCACGCATTATTATCGCGTCATCCAGCGTCTCACCGGCTCCACCATCATGCTGACGCCCGAGCAGGCCACGAAGCAGATTCGCGTTATGGAAGTGAAGAACACCGAAGCCGGCGCCTATCAGGTCACCATTAACTATGTGGACGATAACGGCAATACGTTGTGGACCGACAGCGTAGATGTGAAGGGCAAGGGCTACCAATACACCCTGCCGAACTCCTTTTCGATGAGCGCTGTCACGAATGCAGCGGATGCGCCTACCACCGACCGCGACAAGGGACAGTGGGGCGTCAACTACTACACGCTGGATTCTTGGACCATCGAGACCAATGCGACGGACGACAATGTGGCCATTGGGGCCCGCTCGGCGGAGACCCAGCAGGGCAATCCCGTCGTCGCCTTCGAAGCGGGCGAGTATCCGGCCGGCCGCACGGTAACGGCGAAGTACGTCTCGCAGGCCACTACGAAGAAGGTCAACCTCACCGTGATGGAAATCAACGGTGAGACGGGTGCTCTTATCGATAAGATCCACTACGAAGTCACCCCGGAGCAGACGGCCACCTACACCCCGGCCCCGAAGAACGGTCTGGTGCCGTGGTCTGGCAATATGGAGCCCATCACCTACGCGTGGGAAGATCTGGAAAAGGGCACCGACGTGCTCCAGTACGTCTACTACGTGCCGGAGGACTACACGCCGGGCGATACCTACGACATCACCGTGCAGTACATGAACATCGCCAACAGCCAGATTCTCCGCAGTGAGACCATCACCATCGATCCCGAAACGAACGACTTCGTGAACATCCTCGGCGAGGAGCAGTTCGCGCTCGGCGATGACACCTACGTGCGTCTGGCGGGTCAGGAAACGGCCATCCGCCATGCCTACTTCTCACCGGCGCGTACCTACACCATTTACTACCGCGATGTGAACGACGAGCTCAGCGCGCAGATCACTATTCGCCGCACGCAGATCGTCGACACCGAGCGCGTGGTGACGGTGCCGGGCACCACAGTGATGACGGCCGCTCCGGTTGCTGCCGCCCCCGCTGCGGAAGGAGCCGCTGCCGATGCTACGGCGCCGGCAACGGTTGATGCCGGTGTGGGCACAGGCGATGCCGCCGCGGTCATCAACGACGATGACAATCCGCTGGCGACGCTTGGCGGCCAGGACACCGGTACTGAGCGCGCTATCGTCGACGACGAGAACCCGCTGTACTCCGGCCTCGCCCAGGACGTGGCGACCTCCGGCTCGGGCATGGCGCTGGTCGTAGCCACGGGCGCTATCGTTCTCGTGGTCGCCGGCCTTGGCATCTACTGGTGGATGCGTCGCCGCAAAAAGAACGAGCAAACCGCAACCGATTCGATGAACGCTTAAAGGGAGGAGGACGACATGACCAAGTTGCTGCAGAACAAATCGATCATCAAATTCTTGGGAATCGCCCTGTCGATCCTACTGATCGTCGCCCTTGTCCCCCAGATCAACATCGCCTACGGCTCCAAGGACGACGTCCTAGCCGACACGGGCACGGAAGAATCCGTCGAAGATACGGACGATCTGGAAGGCGCCGAAGGTGCGGAAAATGCTGAAGGTGAAGAGGAGGGGGTCCTCTCAGAAGAAAACGTTTTAGACGGTGCAACTCTCGATGGGGAAGAGCCGCCTGCAGGCGAAGAGGCCGGGATCATGGCGACGGCGCTCCCCGAGGAGAATCCCGACGCAGGCGCCGAAACTCCCGCGGATACGACTTCCACGGCGTTGGCCAACAACGAATCGCATACCATTGAAGGCGACGTGACCAACACCTCTAGCCCTCTGACCTTCAGCGGGAATGGAGCCTACACCCTCACCGTCAATGGCACGCTTCACAGCGACATCAGAGTGACCAGCGGCGCTACGCTGTCCATTGTGGGGGCAGGCACAATCCAGGGATCGGGTATCAGTTCTGTCATAGCGATAGTTGGTTCTAACAGCAAGGTCATTCTCGGCACAGAAAACGGTGTAGGACCAACCGTTACAGGTGGCAAAGGATCGGAGAGCCCTGGTAACTTCAACAACGGCGCAGGCACGGTAGGCGGCGGCGTTTTTGTGAACGACGGGGCTAGCTTCATCATGCACAGCGGCGCCATCACCAAGAACGAAGCGGGCGCTGGTGGCGGTGTATTCGTGTGGAATGGTTGTCACTTCGAAATGACGGGCGGCGAGATCTCCAGTAACAAAGCAAAAGACCCCGATAAAACGGATGACTCCGATGGTCCTTTGCGTGCCCATGAAGGCGGCGGAATTTTTACTGACGCAAAAGACACCAAGATAACTGGTGGTTCCATCATTAACAATGAAACAGAGACTACTACCGACTGGGGCGGCGGTGGCATTTATATCAACAATAATGGCACCTTGATGATTCCCTCTGCCCTTATTACGAACAACAGCGCTGCTGGTCTGGGTGGAGGCGTTGCTGGCTGCCCTCATGCGAAAATTATTATCGGAGAGAAGGAAACAACCAGTGCAGGCCAGCTGGAAAGCAGCGCCGCAGTGTTCAAGAACACTGCTTCGGGAACGAGCTATCCTTTGAATACGGTGCTGCGGTTCAATGTTCCTGCGTCTGTTGTTTCTTCTGGTAAGAATGTTCCCTCGGGCGACTTCTTCCTTACTGGTATGGGCGAAGGCGAAATTGACAAATTACTAAACGGGGAGAATCCTGGCAACGTAGTCGATGGTAAGCTTACCTACGGATGGAGCACAAAATATACTCTTGAAAATAAGGATTATGTGAGCAAGTCTTTTAAGGTTGATCTTGCACAAGACTATTATTGTACTCTCGCGAGCTATGTTTCTGCGGATAATACTCTCGTGCGTGGGGATGGAGAAACTCTTGCTTGGCGGGGGTTCGAGGTTGGCATGCCTCCCGTGAACGGTTGTTCGGTGAGCGATACTGGATTGTGGTCAAGGGAAATCGGTATTCCTGTGGGCCAGAGCTATGAATCCCATGATGCCACCCTTTGTCTTACTAACACGGCTACTGCCGATAATGTGAACATAGCTCGAAGTGTCATCATAACAGGAAACAAAAGTGGAACTCACGGCGGTGGTATTGCCTGCAACGGCGCGATCAAGTTCGGAAAGTTCGACACGGAAGAAAAAACCACGGTGAACCCTTACACGGTTTCACTGACGAAGAAAATTGTTAACAGCTTGGGTGATCTTCTAGACATTGGCTCCGATGACGTTTTCCGCTTCGAGTTAACTGACAAAGAAACGAATGAGACATACGAAGGATACACCGAGAACGGTGATCTGAAATTTATATTGCCTGGTTTCAGTACCGAAGGCCCGAAAGAAAAAAACCTTCTCTTTGAAGGAGATATTAACTAATGAACAGAAAGACGCGGGTTTTGTGTCTTCTATTCCCGACGGTATCGATGTTCATGTCAGTCTGAATGTCAAAAAAGAGGTGGCTAGCTACAAAGAAAAGGACAACAACGTTCTCCTGACTTCCACGACCTACACCACCACGGTCAACTCGGTGCAGATTGGCAATCAATCGGGCGACGATGCTGCAACAGTTACGAACACGCTGGATTTGAAGACGTCTGTGAACATTCCGGTGACGAAGATCGCTGATGGCATCGCGGCTAACACATTCACATTCGGGCTTAAGGATGTTACGGCGAATATCGACTCCCTGGTGGATCAGGCTGGTAACAAGATTACGCTGAAGAATTCCGTCAATCTGGCCGAGCAGGCGCTGACGGATTCGGACGAGACAGCCACCATCGCGGTAGCCGACTCTACCTCCGAGGTAGTTTCAGGAACAGACGCCAAGACCTTCAAATTCAACTATGCACCCACAACTGCCGAAGAAACCCACTGGTACGTCATTGCCGAGCAGCCAGGCGCAACGGCGGGCGTCGTGTACGACACCACGGCCTATCTTGTGAAGATCACCACGACGCTGTCTGAAGACGGCCGTAGCTTGAGCACGGCCAAGAAGGTTTACAAGACGGTTTCCGATTCGAGTGAGCTGCAGGAAGTAGCCGGTGATATCGGCGTCACCTTCACCAATGTGGCCACGCCCAAGGGTACCTGGCAGTTCAAGGCCGACAAGTTCTTCTATGGCTTGGGCGCTCCGCATGACTGCAGCTTTACTCTGCAGGAGATCGAGCGCGCCCCCGAAGCCGGTGAGCCGTTGGCGAACGTGCTCGTGTCGAACGACAACCTCCAGCAGTGGACGGCCAGCATTGCCGCCGCCGACCTCACCGACGGCCACGCCTTCATCTCCTTCCCCGCAATCAACTATGAGCAGCAAGGCGAAGGCGAGGGCTTCCAGAACGATGTGGGCGACCACTACTACCTCATCACCGAGGACGGCGATGAGGCCGTCAAGGACACCACGGCCTATGTCGTGAAGGTGACTGTCGCGGAAGACGCTGCCAATACGCGCAACCTCACCGCCACTGGAACGGTGCTCGGTTACGCTGACGACATCAACTCCCCGCTGAACCCGCTGACCCTTCCCGAAGGCGAGCTCCCAGCGTTCTACAATACCGACACCTACGATCTGATCAGCGCTGCCAGCTATAGCGTGTACGCTGCTAGCGGCGAGCCGGTCGATCAGGTGTGCTACGTCGATCCGAAGATCGTCAAGAACCTCGAGGGCCGCGCCATCAAGTCTGGCGAGTTCGCCTTCAAGCTCATTCAGGTGGCGAACTACAACGACACCGAGGGCGAGCTCATCTCCGCCACTACTAACGACGAGTTCGGCATGGTCGACTTCGACAAGGCGAACAACGTTTCCGGCGACCTCGAGAACCCCAGCTGCCTGGCTTACACCAAGCCCGGCACCTATTACTACCGCGTCATCGAGGACACCAGCAAGGGCGGCATGAACGACCAATCCGTGCTGTACAGCGATCAGGTGATCACCTTCACCACGGTCATCGAGCAAGATGAGGCGACCGGTCAGCTGGTGTGCACCGACATGTACTACGGCTGGTGGGACGCCGCGGCCAACCAGAACGTCCGCTTCGACGAGCAGTACGCCGACTATGAGACCCAGCCGGGCAACATCGGCGATATGTCGAAGCTGAATCCCGATTGGCACCCGACCATCAACAACAAGGCGCGTCCGATGGATCTGCAGGTGCGCAAGACCAGCGTATCCGATCGCGATGAGGGCCTGGTGGGCGCCACTTACGCGCTGTACATGGTGAACGAGAACCCGCAGGGCGACATTTGGCTCGCTGAGGCGACCTCCGAGGAGGGCGGCTGGATCACCTACAAGAACGTGAGCCTTGCCACCAACAACCTGTACTACTTCAAGGAAACGGCTGCGCCCGCGGGCCATACCGTGAGCGAGTTCCGCAGCCCCTACTTCTACCTCGTGGAAGATGCGACGTCCGCCAACGGCTATGCCCTGAAGTACACTGACACCAAGTACTTCGACGCCGCCGAAACGGAAGCCGCTGCCGCTCCGTTGGCCGCTGCTGAGGCTCAGGCTCTGCAGGCTGCCATCGCCGCCCAAGCCGAGGCGACCGCGGCCGATGACCAGACCAAGCCCGGCCACAGCGCCGACGGCAACATCCTGCTGACCTACGACAAGGACGGCGGCGTCTACGACGAAACCACCCAAATCGAGGTGAACAAGCTGGACACGCGCACCCACGAATGGGTGGAAGGCGCCAAGCTGGTCATCCTCGATAAAGAATCGGGAAAGGAAGTGGCCAGCTGGACTTCGGGCAAGGCTCCCCAGAAGCTGGCGAAGACACTGAACGTCGGCACCACTTACCTCCTGCGCGAGGTGGAGGCTCCCGGTGAGTACCGCCTGGCCAACGACGTTGAGTTCGTCATCGACAACTACGGCAACGTGACCATCACCAAGGGCACGGAAAACGGCAACGCCGAGCTGTCCGACAACACCATCACCCTCTACGACACTATGATGGACGCTGAAGAGGTCGAGCAGCGCGAGCACGAAACCACCCGCGAGGTGCCGCTGGGCACGATTCTGGCCCAGACTGGCGACATGCTGCCGATCCTGGGCATCGGCCTCATCGTGCTGGCGAGTCTGATCGCCCTTATCGTGGCCGGCCGCCGGCGTCGTGCAGGAAAGGATGACGAGAACTAGGATGTGTCGGGAGTCGCAGGCAACCGCCTGATTGAGATACCATGAGGGATACGCGCGAGGCTCTTCGGGGCTTCGCGCGTATCTGTGCTTGATAGTAAAAGATGAGCTATTGACTAAGGAAAAGACAGAGCAAACAATCCATCGACCCCATGATTTCCATGACTGATGCAGTAGCTAACATACCGGCAGGTTCGCTCGGCGTTTCAGGGCCGGCGGAGACGTCGGATGCATTTGCGCGCGACGTTAAGAAGCGCCTCGCGCGGTTGCGCATTGTGTCGCGGCTCTGCTCGATCGTCGGTGCCGTGCTCCTGGCGGCGGTTGCCCTGCTGGCTATCAGCGCAACAGTGGCGCCGCGCTTCATGGGATTGCAATCCTATACCATCGTATCGGGATCCATGGAGCCGTCATTTCCCGTGGGCAGCCTCGTGTACGCCGAACCCATCGAGCCCGAGGCGTTAGCCGTGGGTGACGTGGCGGTCTTCTGGCGCAATGACGAAGTCGTCATTCACCGCGTGGAGGAAAACCTTTACGAAGACTGCGAACTGATCACCCGCGGCGACGCCAACGAAGGCATCGACGCGCATCCGGCGCTGTACGACAACGTGGTCGGCCGCGCCGTGAACCAGATACCGGGCATCGGGTATTTCGTCATGGCGCTGGCGTCGCTGCCGGGAAAGCTCGTCTTGGGTTGGGTCGTCCTCATGGGCGCCGCCTTCTCCATAATCGGCACCGCCATAGCCTCCCTCGCGAGGCAATAATGCAGCGCCTCCGCCAACAAATCTTCGTTATTTTGTACCTGAAGTTCTCGTTTTTTTGCTTGTAAAACCTCGTTATTTTGAATATGACAATCAACCGTCCCTCCTCAGGATCCGGGACCTGGTGCCCGCCATGCCAAGATTAGCGGTTTGGTTCCCATCTCCCAAGTTGGCTGAGGCCTTTGTCAATTGATCCCAGCATTGAGGGTCGCGGCGTGAGGCTCGACGCTTATGTAAAAGGGGAGGGAAAAGCCTTCAACATCGAAATGCAAGCGCAGGCTGAATACTACCTTGGATGCAGACTCCGCTATTACCAATCGGTGATCGATAGCGATCTGCTCCACAAAGGAGATGACTACGAGGACTTACCTCGCAGCTATATTATCTTTCTCTGCGTTCACGATTCGTTCGGCTGCGGTCTCCCCGTGTATACCATTGAACCGAGGTGCTTGGAGAATAATGACTGTCAGCTGGATACGCGCTGCACGTGGATCGTCCTTAACGGAAGCGCGTGGGTAAAAGAGGACGACGAGAAGCTGCGATCCTTGCTACAATACATCGAGGACGGTACCGTTACGGAGGGCGATGATCTTGTGGCCCAAATTGACCGTCTGGTTGTAGCGGCCAACGACGATGATAAGGTGATGAGCGAGATGATATCCGTCAGTACTGTGGAGGCCAACGCCGAGCGTCGTGTTCGCCAAGCTAAGAAGTTCTATAGCGAAGTGGGGTTCAAGCAGGGCTATGAGGCCGGAGAAGAGCAGGGCCTCGAGCAGGGCCTCGAGCAGGGCCTCGAGCAAGGCCTCGAGCAAGGCCTCGAGCAAGGAAAGAAGGAAGAGGCCGCTCGCATCTCAGCGTTAATCAACCGCCTTCTCGCAGACGGGAGAGAGCAAGACATTTTGCTTCTTGGTGATCAGGAAGCCCTAGAGCGCCTCCTGAAAGAGTACTCCCTATAGCGCAAAACGCCCTACTGATTATTCCCGTTTCCAGCTGCGCTGATTTCATAGCGAGTGACACTGGATTTCGGCACGAGCCGCAAGTGCGGTGAGGTTCTCCTTCCCGAAGCAGGATTGCCGAAGATCTCGCTGCCGAAAATCTAACAGCGCTACAGCTCGCCCCTTCCAATCTTCGTTATTTTGTACCTGAAAGTCTCGTTTTTCTTGTAAAATCTCGTTATTTTGAATATGACAATCAATCGTCCCTCTTCAGGAGCCGGGATCTGGTGCCCGCCACGCCAAGATTGGGGGGTTTGACATCCGCCTGCTCGAAGCTCGAAGCAAAATCCGGAAAATACAAAGTGGAATCTTCGGATTTTGCAAAGTGAGAATGTCGGAAAATACAAAGTGAAATTTTAGGATTTTGCAAAGTGACTATCGGAAACACCCGGTAAAGGCTACAATGCGCTAAGAAGCGAAACGCGAACAGGAGCGCGCTATGCCCAACGAACTGCCTCCGCGAGACGAATACCTGCCTCGCATTGTCGACGACCAAGTGCGCCGCTACCTTGAGATTTTCGGGGCGGTGGAAGTGGCCGGAACGAAATGGTGCGGGAAAACCTGGACGGCCTGTCGCCACGGCGAAAGCGTCAGCTACGTCGACGACGCCCTGGCCCTAGCCCAATCCGACCCTCAGGCGATGCTTGCGGGCGAGCAGCCCCACGTCATTGATGAGTGGCAACTTGCACCGGCCATCTGGAACACCGTTCGCCATGCCGTGGATCGCAAGCGGGGGCTGCGCGGCGCGTGGCTTTTAACGGGCTCTTCCACCCCTCTCGCGAAAGACGAGGATCAGGCGAGAGCGATGCACAGCGGCGCCGGCCGCATAGGCCGCATTCGCATGCACCCGATGAGCCTTGCCGAATCGGGCGACTCGACAGGTCAGGTTTCCCTGGCCGCGCTTTTCCGCGGAGAATTTGCGCGGGCCACGGTGCCGGGGGACGCGGCCTCCCTTGCCGCTGCGGCGTGCCGCGGTGGTTGGCCCGAGACGTTGGATCTTTCCCCGAGCCAATCTCTTCTCACCGCAAGGGAGTACCTGAACCTATTGTTCTCGGAAAGCGTCCCGCGCCACGGCCGAGACGGAGGTTTGGCACGGCGCATCGCGCTTTCCCTCGCGCGAAACCTGGGGCAGGCAGCAACTTACAAGACGCTTCTCGCGGACGTATCGGGCGGCGATGAGCCCTTGACGACGACAGCTACGGTGGCCTCGTACCTCGAGCTGCTGAAGAATATGTATGTAATCGAAGAGGTGCCGGGCTGGGTGCCGGCGAGGCGATCCCCTAAACGGCTCTCGGTGAAGCCGAAGCGCTACCTCGCCGACCCCTCCCTGGTCGTGGCGCTCCTCGGCATGAACGAGGAGGCGCTTCTCGCCGATTGGCAGACGTTCGGGCTGGTGTTCGAGAACATGTGCGTGCGCGACCTCATGGTGTACGCGCAGGCGCTGCCCGATGCTCCGGCCGTGCCGGTGAGGTATTACCGCGACGACGCCGGCCTTGAGGCGGACGCCATAGTCGAGCTGCCCGACGGGCGGTGGGCAGCCTTCGAGTTCAAGCTGGGCATCGCGAAGGCCGATGCGGGCGTGGCGACTCTGAAGCGCGTGCGTGAGAAGGTGACGCGCAACCCCCATGCGCGCACCCGGCCGCCCGAATTCGTGGCGGTTCTGACGGGCACGGGCGAGTATGCCTACCAAGCCGAAGAGGGTATCTACGTCATTCCCCTGCGCGCCCTCGGCGCCTGAGTGCTGCTAATGTCTAAGTAGACAGTGAATTCCGGAATTCCATCTTCAAAAGTCTGTCGGCGATGGCGATAATGGAGTCGCCATCGCCTCTTTCCGAACGATGGGAGCCTGCCATGTCCAACAATATACTCAACCCTCTGGAGAAGGAGCTCCTGATAAGGCTCTACAGGAGCAATCCCGACATCAAGCTCTCCGACTTCTGCCGCGCCAACAACGTGAGCGAGGCGGCGTTCAAGACCTGGCTCAAGAAGTACGGCGCCGAGGGGCTCTCCGGGCTGTATCGCTCGAAGAAGACGCCGAGCCTGCTTCCCGAGGGCGTGGACGAGACGGAGGAGACCCTGCGCCGCGAGCTCATCAAGACCAGAATCGAGCTGGAGCGACTAAAAAAAGGCTACATCCGGATCCCGAGAGAAGATGGGACGCCGGGAGAGTTCGTGCCTGTATCCGAGAAGAGTGCGCGATCATCGAGGCGCTCTCGAAGGAGTTCCCTGTAACCGGGCTCTGCAGCCTGTGCGGCGTGAGCCGCTCCGGCTTCTACAAGTGGAGGAAGAGGGGCGGGGATCCGCCGAAAGACCGCGCGAAGGTGCTGCGGCTGGTGCAAGGCTGCCACGACGCCCACCCCTCGCACGGGTACCGGTGGGTGCACGCCTACCTCAAGAGGAGCGATGGCATAACGGTGTCCGCGGAATACGTCAGGAGATGCTTTCTCTACCTGGGCATACGCGCCGAGACCAAGCATCAGAAGAAGGATCGCGAGCGCAAGGCGCGCGATCCTTACCCCAACCTCATCTTCTCCACGTGGGAGACGGTCGATCGCCCGCGCCAGGTGATAGTCTCCGACATGACGGCGTGGTACTGTCAATAATCTTGCGCAAATTCCAGCAGGCGACCGCCAGCCGTCGGCATGATCACTCGTCCAGCAGCGACACGTCCAGATACCTCCTCGACCCCCACTCGCTGTCGGCCACGTACTTCAGGCGCGCGGTCGCCAGCATGAGCGCGCTCTTGCCGTCCGGGAAGGTGCCGACGACCCGCGTTCGGCGGCGGATCTCGCGGTTCAGCCGCTCGATGGCATTGTTGGTGCGGATGCGTCTCCAGTGCCGCGCGGGGAAGCGCGTGTAGGTCAGCGTCTCCGCGACGCCGTCGCGGACGCACTTGGCGGCCGCCGCCAGCCTCATGTCCTCCAGCTTGGCGGCGACACGGCCGGCCTTCTCCGTGCTCGCCTCCAGAGACTCCTGGGCATGGACGGCCTTGAGCATCGCGGCCACCTCGGCGCGCTTGGACTTGGGGACCTTCGAGAGCACGTTGCGGTAGAAGTGCACCGTGCAGCGCTGGTAGGCGGCGTCCGGGAACACCTCGGCTATCGCGCCCGTCATGGCGGCGGCCTTGTCGCCGGTGAACATGCGCACGCCAGAGAGGCCCCGGCCCTTGAGCCAGGAGAGGAACTCGCGCCAGCACTCGGCCGACTCGGTGAAGCCCTCGGCGGCCCCGATCACCTCTCGGTAGCCGTCGTCGTTGACGCCGATGGCCACCATCACGGCCACGTTCTCGAAGGAGCCGCCCCAGCTTCTCTTGAGGTAGATGCCGTCGACGAAGACGTAGGGGTACTTGCGGGTCAGCGGCCTGCTCCTCCACTCCTCGACGGCCTCGAACGCCTTGTCGCTGAGGTTCGACACCGTCGATGCCGACACGCTCGCGCCCCACAGGATCTCGGAGACGTCCTCGATCCTCCTGGTGGAGACCCCGGCCAGGTACATCTCGATCATGGCCTCCTCGACGGAGGTCTCACGGCGCTTGTAGCGCTCGATGATCGCCGTCGCGAACCTCATGCCCTTGAGCTTGGGCATCCTGAGGGTCACCTGGCCCGAGGTGGTCGTGAGCCCGCGCTCGTAGTGTCCGGCGCGGTAGGCCTCGCGCCCTGCCGTCCGCTCGTAGCGGTCGGCGCCTATCAGATCGTCGGCCTCCTCCTCGAGAAGGGCGTTCAGGGTGTCCTCGACTGTTCTTCTGACGAGCCCCCTGAGCTCGCCGCGCATGGCGGCCTCGTCGAATGATACGATGGGATCGGACATGGCTCTGCCTCCTAATATGATCGAATCTAGACAACTCGAATCATACCGAAGGCCGGAGCCGTGTCTTTTGGTATCTAGGCTATGCTGCTGTGAAAGTGCGCAAGAGATTGTACGTTACCGACGGCGTTCTGGACGCGGAGCAGGTACTGGGAGCTCGCTCTTTACTTCGACGTGTTCACGAAGCAGATCATAGGGCGCGGCCTCACGAAAAGACGCGGCTGGCCGGGCATCTACCACGACGGCCTCGAGCAGGCGAGGGAGGAGATCGAGAGATCCAGGGCGGAGGCCGTGGGGAGGCTGGAGGCGGGATCGGGCGACATCTGCGTGCTGCACACCGACCAGGGGAGCGTCTACACATCCAAGGCCTACAACGAGATCATCCGCGAGAGCAGCATCGTCCGCTCGTGCTCGCGCGCGGGCAAGCCCACGGACAACCCCGTGAACGAGTCTTTGAACGGCTGGATCAAGGAGGAGCTCTTCACGGACTTCGGGCTCTACGACAAGCGGGATTGGGAGGTGGAGCAGGTGGTCGACGACTACATCGAGTGGTACAACGCGAAGCGACCTTGCTGGTCTCTCGGGTACATGACGCCGAACGACTTCTACGACGCCTTCATGGCGGGGGAGGTGGAGAGGCGCGACACGTTCGCGGGTCGCGTGATCGACCCGACGCCGAAGTTCGTGCGCGAGAAGCTCGCAAGGGCCGAGGCCGATGCCGAAAGCAACGCGATCGGCACAAGCGAGCTCCTCTGCTTCGATGCCGGTGTCTACGTCCCTCTAAAGAAAAACAGCTCCAGTGTCTACGAACGCGATGCGGATTCCAGCTCTGGTGTCCACCATTGCCACGGGGAAGATGGAAAAAGTGTCTACGAAGCTTGACTAGTACAAAGAACTGGTAAGCCCGAAGCCATGAAAAGCGGCAAAATCGTCAATTTCTGCAAAATGAAGAGTTACATTATCGTAGAAATCGACCAAATAAAGAATTGCATTATTGAAAAAGCCCAGCTAGAATAGACAAAACGATAGCAGCGAAAGGAGTCCTCCTTGTTTCGCAGGAAGGTCTACGAGTCTCTACAGCGTTGGGCGACCCGACGTGGTCAGACAGCACTTCTCGTGACAGGTGCGCGCCAGATCGGTAAAAGCTATCTGGTAGAGCGCTTGGGTCGCGAGAAGTATCAGCGCCTTCTGACAGTCAATCTCTACCTCGATAAGGCGGCGAAGCGCTCGCTGGCTGAGGCCTCCAATGTAGCGGATCTCATAACACGCCTCTCTCTCATGGCTGACCAGCCCCTCGTTCCTGGCGAGACGCTGATCTTCATCGACGAGATCCAGGAGCTTCCCGACCTCATGACCATGGTGAAGGGTCTTGTTCAGGACGGCCGATTCTCTTATGCGTTCTCGGGTTCGATGCTGGGAACCGAGCTGAAGCACGTGCGCTCCTATCCTGTGGGCTTTGTGACCGAGGTCACCATGTTCCCTATGGACTTCGAAGAGTTCTGCTGGGCGACGGGTGTCCAGAACGAGGCTCTTTCCGTCGTCCGGGACTGCTGCACGTCCCTTCAGGCGGTGCCTGGCTACCTGCACGAAGCCCTACTCGGCTACTTCCGCAGCTACATGGTAGTAGGGGGAATGCCTGCAGCAGTGCAAGCCTTTCTCGACAACGCCGGCAATATGGGACCGGTGCGAGAGGTTCAGGCTGAGCTGGTGGTTTCGTATGTTCACGACATCACGAAATACGCCGGCACTGCGGCTCCAACCGTGAGGGCGATCTTCGAACAGCTTCCTCTTCAGCTGGACGCGCGCTCGCAGCGGTTCCAACTGAACTCCCTAGGAAGGGATGCGCGCTACAGCAAGTTCAGCTTCGATTTCAACTGGCTAGTTTCGGCCCATGTCGGCCTGAAATGCAACGTGGTACGCGATCCGAAGAGGCCTCTCAAGGCCACGGAAGACGCGGGGAACTTCAAGCTGTATGAGTCGGACACGGGGATGCTGGCGAGTCGCTACGACATTTCGGTGGCGCGCGGTTTGTACAGCGATGATCGCACGCTCAATCTCGGATTCATGTTCGAGAACGTGTTCGCCCAGGCGCTTACTGCTTGCGGGTGTGATCTGTTCTACTACATGAACCGCAAGAGGGGAGAGGTTGATTTCCTGGTTGAAAATGCCCGGGGAGACGTAGTTCCACTTGAGATCAAGTCGGGCCGCACGCCCCGCGCCCATGAAGCTTTGAACAAGCTGCTCGCCACTCCGGAATACGGGATTGAAAAGGGCTACGTGCTTTCGCGCCTCAATGTGGAGCAGCGCGATCGTGTTGTCTACCTCCCCTGGTACGTGACGGCGTGCCTGCCCGAGGCTCTCGGCCTGAGAAAGCGCTCCGATGAGGAGGACTCGTTCAGCATAACGCTTCCGTCCCTATCCGCGCCCACAAGAGAGAACTCCAGCGGAGTAGTGTGAGGCTTTTCTCTTTCGCCGCTCACCCCTGAAAATGTACCGCTCGAATAGGGTTTAGAGCGTTTAGAAAGCATTTTCGTCGTTCTTTACCCTGTCATTTGCCTACCAACTTGTTTTGGACACTTCGTAAGAAAGTTCCGAGAAACCCCTGGTCAGAGCTTTGAATCTTGCTGTCGGTGCTGCTGGTGTTCTCGTTCCTGAACGTGACCATGTTCACGGACTACGCCAACGCCGAGGGTGACAACGGGGAGGCGACCGAGTTCGCCGAGCCTGTCGGAGAGCCCGAGGCCCAGGCGCAGCCCGAGGACGAGGCCAACGGCCCGGAATCTGAGGAGCCCGCGGAGGAGGTGAACGAGGCCGAGCCCGCCGCCGAGCCCGAGGCCCCTGCCGTGGCGGAGGAGCCCGAGGAGAGCTATCCGGCCCAGCGCCTGACCGCCGAGGCGGGCGATGGAGTGACTGTCGTCATGGAGGCTCCCGAGGGAGCGCTCCCGGCCAACAGCTCCATGAAGGTGGAGACGGTGTCATCGCGCGCTGTCGAGAAGACAGTCGAGGAGGTCGTGGCTGATGAGGGCAAGAAGGTCGAGGAGCAATCTGCCTACAGCATCACTCTCTTCAACGCTGCGGGTGACGAGGTGTCTCCCGCCAAGAAGGTGAAGGTGTCGTTCCGCAACGCCGGAGTCGACGGCGATGAGATTACCGTCATGAAGGTCGCGAATGGAGCCCGTGCTGTCGAGGTTGCCGAGATTCGGGATAACGGCACAGCTGCTTTCTCCGATACTGCTCCGACCGAGTCTGGCAACGTCTACGTTCTGGTTGGCAAGAAGGCCGAGATCAAGGCTCCCACGGTCGAGCAGAAGACCGTCACCCTCCGCGTCGTATACGAGACGGGCGCGGTGCGCGACGTCATTCCGATAGCGGTCGAGAAGAAGGACGGTGCTTACGCCGGCACCTACAAGCTCGATCTGAACGGTTTCACCGCAAGCTGCGACGCAGAGATGGCCACCATCGACGAAACGGGGCTTGTCTCCTTCAGCTTCCAAGACGACGAGCCGGTGACCATCGTGGTGACCCTGCGGGGCGAGAAGGCGACCTACACGGTCAACCACTACAAGCGAGGCGCCAACGAGGGCGAGGAGACGCTTGCGGAATCCGTGCAGCGGGAGGGCATCGTCGGCACTTCGACGGAGGCCGTGGCCAATACCTATGAGGGCTACACGTGCGAGGGCGTCGCGCAGACGATCGTGACGGTCGAGAACGACGCCGTGGTGAACATCTACTACGCGCCCAACAGCTACAAGCTGAGCTACGAGTCCAACGGCGGCTCCTACGTCCCTCCGGTGCTTGGAGTCCACGGGCAGACGGTTGACGCCATCACCTATATCCCCTACAGCAAGGTTCTCACCTGCGGCAAGACCGTCCATTCACACGACGGCGACTGCTGGGGGCTGACGTGCAAGATTGAGGAGCATACCCATAGCTATACGGAGTCGCAATGGAAAGGTATTCCGCTCTTGGGTGGTCATATGGAGTACAAGGGCGGCTGTTACGGAAGCAGCTGGAGCCGGAATCCGAGCTGTGGGAAAACTGCCCACACCCATGGCGACAGCTGCTACGGCTACACCTGCGGACTCGAGGCGCACCAGCACACCGACGGCGAGTGCTACGAGGTGACCCTCGAGTCTTGGACGCCGACCCCGCAGAAGCAGGGCTACACGTTCGAGGGCTGGTACGAGGACGAGGCCCTGACCACCCCGGCGCAGAACACCTACGTGCTCACCGGCGACCGCACCCTCTACGCGAAGTGGACGGCCGGTCAGGCGCTCTACACCATTGTCTACCTGACCGAGAATGCTGACGACGGCAACTGCTCATACTTCGGCAGCATTGGCAATCAGCTCGCCGAGGTCGGTACTACTGTGACCGCGAACGCGAACTCCGCCAAGCCCTCCGGTCTCGATACCGCGCACTTCACCTTCGCCGAATCGACCTCCGCGACCGTCAAGGCCGACGGCTCCACCGTCGTCACGGTCAAGTACAAGCGCAACACTTATACTCTTACGTCCGAAGAAAAACACGGTGGGAAAAAGCTGACCTTGACAGCTAAATATGGGGCTCACATTACTGATGCCTTCAACAAAGCTTTCAACGAGCCAACTGGAAACGACATCGCGTGGTCTCTTGAAAACGATCAGAGCACGAAAGTCGCCGCAATCGATGTCATGCCCGGTAGGAATGCTACAGTCTACGAGTTTGAGTACAGCTCGAAAAAAAGTCAGACGCTTAGCTATTGGCTCGAGAATTATGCTTCGGATACCACTACCATGTACGACGGTCGTACTTATGGTCTGTACAAAACTATTAATGTGAAATTCAATTACCTGAATAGCGCCGATTTCCCGGATCATACTGGATATATGAGACACGACGCCTATATCGATGGTAGGTCACGGGGCGTTAATTTCGGCGAATACACTACCAGCAATGGCACAACTGGCGATTTCTACTATAACGCCGCGAGCTATAGCCTCGATCTATACGGCTACGAGGGCGTGAAACTCTCCACCAACTCCGTGAAACTAGGTGCTGACATCACTTCGTATCTCACTGAGCCGGAGGCCCCGGTCGACGGCGCGACGTTCGCCGGCTGGTTCATCGATCCCGAGCACACGACGCCATTCACTGGCACTGCGATGCCCATGGGTCTGGCGCTGTACGCGGACTGGAACATGCCGACGTATAAGATCACGCTCGACGGTCAGGGCGGTACCTTCACTGACGATGCGCAGATGCCCGAGGACGTGGAGTACGGCGAGATTATCGGCTCTCAGCTTCCCACTCCCGAGAAACCCGGCTATATCTTCACCGGCTGGGTCACCAGCCCCATCACCGAAGCGCCGTTCGATCCTCGCAAGCCCATCACCGAGGACACCACGCTCTATGCCTCCTGGATGGCGAGCTCCACAGTTGAGTACACCGTGATCCATAAGGTCGGCGGCGAGGTTATCGCTACTGAGAAGCACACCGGTATGGTTGGATCCACGGTTACGGCAAGCGCTCTTTCCGAGGATGCGCTCGGTGAATACAAGGACTACCTGCCGACTCCGGCTACCCAAACTACGACGCTCGTCCGCGGCGAGAACACGATGGTCTTCGAGTACGCGAAGCTCGACGACATCAAGTACACGGTCGAGTACAAGCTCCCCGATGGCTCCATCGTTAACGAACTCACCCAGAAGGACGTTCCCGCGGCAGCTCGGATGCAGGTTGTTGGCATCTCCCAGGAGGCCGCCACTTGGGCCTCCGACAACGGCTACATGTTCAAGAACGGCACCACCCAGGTCGTCTCCGACATGGGCCTCGGCAAAGTGGTAACTTTCGATCTCGACTACCAGCCCTACACTATTACTTATGTGCTGGGCAATGGCGAAACTTGGGAAAACGACTTCTATACAAAGAACGATCTAGAGATCAGTATCAGCAAGCAGCCTACGTGGGAAGGTCACAGATTTGTTGGCTGGAAGGTCGACGGAGTTGATACCAAGGTTGAGCAGATAATTAGCAAAGATCCATCGACTGATCTTTTGCCTCCGGAGTCGCTGGGGCAGACCATCACACTTGCCAAGGGAACCATTGGCGATCTGACGATAGAGGCGTTGTGGCAGATTGATGTCGTTGTAACGGCACCCTCAAAGACTATGACCTATGATGGCACCAATATTATGGTTGCTGGCGGGTGGACTGATGCGACCGCTACGAATTTGCTACCAGGTCATAAGGTGGTCATAAGCTCTGATGCAATCAAGCTGTCTGATGGCTCCAGTGAGATGATCAATGCTGGTGAAAAACTGACCACGCTTGATAAATCCGATGTGAAGATTTATTGGTCTGGTGTAGATGTAACACGTCTGTACAACATCACTGAGATTAAGAACGGTCTTGCTAAAATCGGCCAGCGCGAGGTGACCGTCACGGGCGAGGGCTGGCCCTCCGAGCAGCCCTACACCGGCAAGCCCTACACCAAGGACGGCGAGTACGCCTTCGACAACGTGGTCGCCGGCCAGACGGCCACCATCGGCTACGAGCTCTCGGGCACCGAGGTGGGCCACTACGACGGCGCGTTCGGCGACGACTTCAAGGTCATGGCCGGCGCCGACGACGTGACCGCCAACTACACGCTGAAGACCAAGACCCCGGGCTCCCTGGACATCACCAAGTCCGAGATCGCCCAGTACGTCACCCTCACCCCCGTCGACGTCGTTGAGACCTACGACGGCGCCGCCCACGCCGCCGGCGTGGCCACCGCCGCCGACGCCAACGGCAAGGCCGTGAAGGTCGAGTACAGCGTCAACGGGACCGACTGGACCACCGACCCGGCCTCGATCACCGCGACCGCCGTGGCCGACTCCGTGACCGTCAACGTGCGCGCCTCCGTCGAGTCCTCCTACGAGGGCTACGTCACCGGCACCCAGAAGCTGACCATCACTGCTAAGGCGTACGGTATTAATACAGCCTCCGACAGCAAGGAATACGACGGCACTCCTCTGACAAACAAAAATGCTGAGGTTGCAGGCCTGGTTGCTAAGGACACGGCGTACGTCGAGGGAACTGGAGAGATCACCGACAAGGGCGAAGTGCCGAACTCGGCTGGCGATGTCAATTGGGCTAGCGGCACCGATGAGCGCAATTACATCCACGATACCTCGCTTGACGGCATCGGGGTGCTGACCGTGACCGCAAAGAAGATCGACCCGACGCCGACTCCGACCCCGGAGGATCCGGACGCAGTTGAACACAAGCTGACCCTCCAAGGCCTCGAGAATGTTACATACAACGGCTCTTCGCAGCCGCAGCACGAGAAGATCGTCGTGAAGGACGGCGATAAGAAGCTCGTCGAAGGCAAGGATTACGAATTACGCTGGTCCTCCGACACGACCAACGTCGGCACCGTCCGCGTGACGGTCGTCGGCAAGGGCAACTACGATGGCGAGGACTGGGCGGAGTACCAGATCATGCACTTCCCCGTCACCGTGACGGCCAACGGCGCCGGTAAGACCTACGGCACGGCAGATCCGGCCCTCACGGCCACGGTCAGCCAGAAGCCCAGCGACGGCTTTGACATTGCCTGCAATGTCACCCGCGCTCCTGGCGAGGACGTCGATGACTATGTGATCACGCCTTCTGGTGACGAGATCCAGGGTAACTACCGCGTGAGCTACGTGACCGACATCTTCGAGATTGTCGCCTCCGGGGCCAACGTGGTTACCGTCTCCAACCTGTCGGACGCCACGGGCCTGACCAAGACCTACGACGGCGCGGCCACCTCGGTCTCCCCGACCGCCGCGGTGGCCGGCTCCACCTTCGAGTACTCGCTCGACGGCGTTAACTGGACTGCCGCCAACCCGAGCTTCACCAACGCGGGCACTTACTCGGTGTGGGTGCGCGCGAACGCCGCCAACTACGAGACCACCCGCGCCGTCCGCGCGACGGTGACCATCAACCCGCGGCCTGCCGTCATCGTCGCGAACAGCGCGACCAAGACTGCGGGTGCCGCCGACCCGATCTTCACGGGTACGGTGACCGGCCTGGTTCGCGCCGGAGATCTCGGTGCCGTCTCGTTCGGCCGGAGCAACGCGGCCGAGGGCGTCGGCTTCTACCCGGGCGTGATCGGTGCCACCTACCTGGCCAACCCGAACTACTCGGTGACGGTGGTTCCCGGCAACTTCACCGTCCTGGCCGCTACGGCTCCGGTGATCCCGGCTGCTGTGACGCCCGCGACGCCGGCCCCGGCTGCGCCTGCTGCCCCGGCGGCTCCCGCTCCCGCCGCTCCGGCTCCGGCCGCCACTCCTGCGGCTGCGACGCCGGCTCCGGCCGCCGAGCCCATCGAGGACGATGCCACGCCGCAGGCCGCCGCGCCCGCTGAGGGCACGCCGCTGGCCGAAACCGAGGAGATCGAGGACGAGGCGACCCCCATGGGCGCCTTCGACGAGCCGCACTGCTGGGTTCACTGGGTGATGCTGCTCGGCATCCTCATCACCGCCGCCTACGGCGCCATCGTCGTCCGCCGCCGCCTGCATTTGGCCGACGACGTGGACGACTACGAGAAGCAGGTGCTCGGCATCGAGGACGAGGCCCCCGAGGCCGTGCCCGCCGACGGTCGCCAGGCCCTGTAAGAGACAGCCGCGAGGGGGCGGCCCCGCCGCCCCCCTCCGTGAAGGAAAGGAGAGACTGAGATGAGAAAGAACAACTGGATCGTCGCAGCGATCGCGGCCGTCGCCTGCGGAGTTCTGCTGTGGGCCTGGTTCGCGCTGGGCTTCAACCACGTGGACGACCCGCTGGACCTGGTGGTCGCCGTGGTGTGGTGGCTCGCCGTGGCCGCCGTCGTGGGCGGCATCGTGTGGGCCGAGGGCAAGAGGCGCGAGAAGATGCGCCTGGCCTTTATCGGCGAGGGCATCGTGTACAACCCGGAGGCCGGGCTCGTGATGCCCGACGCCGGCGAGAGCGAGCTGGCGGCGCTTGAGCGCACGCTCGCCGGCATGGCCTTCCCCGACGAGGTGGCTGCGCTGGACGAGCGCGTGCGCCCCGCGTTCCGCTGGGTGGTGCGGAGCCGCAAGTTCGACCGCAACGGCGAGGTCTGGGAGGGCGAGGTCGTCCCCGCCCACGACCCCGAGGCCGAGCCGCGTGCGTTCTCGTCCCGCGAGGACCTGGCCGCCCTGCTGGCGGCGTAGGGGAGGCCCGCTGGCCCTTAGGGGCCGCGACATAGCCAACCGAGAGGGGGCCGGCGCTCTGGCGAGCGCCGACCTCCTTTTCTATGAAATAGGAGGTAATTTCAGCGGAAAGATGCTGGGATGAAAAACTAAACCAGGGGAAGCAGCAAAAACGCCCGAGGAAGGTAAACTGCGTACCGTTCGGGCGTTTGCTGGCGCAATCATACCACAGATTCAGAGAATGGTTGTGACGCTTCCGTGTCGGCCGACGAACAGGAGGCGCCTTATCCCCTTGATGGTCTTCGCGCACCTTCTCAGCTCCCTTTCGATTGCGGCGTCCGGGACTTTTCTCATGCGCCTCGAGTCGAGGACGATGCAGGGCGATTGGTTGCGGGCGCGCTGCACGCGACTGCTGCGCTCCCATCAGCGCGGCCCTGCTTTCCGCACCTTCCGTATCCCCGCCAGCGGCGGGGCGCATGCCTCCGCAGCGCAATGGGGGCGCCCCTGCGACTCCGTCGCGGTCGGCGCGGGGAACGGATCGGGACATTCCCGCGTCGTTTCCGCGGTCGGGATCAAGTAGGATGGCCTTGGTTCGAAGTCGAGACCGGTCCTGACGGCCGAGCCCAGTCGATCGCGGCGCGCCAGCTCCTCGTGGCTTGACGCGAGGTTGCAGGCCGTGATATAAGATTAGCGCGGGGCGCGCGAGAGCGGGTCCACCCATCGGCGGGGAACAGTCCCCGCCTTTTTATTTCTCGGTGCCATGCTGAGGGGAGGGGGTAAAATGAGCGAGTTGAGCGTTTTCGTCGACGAGTCCGGAGATTTCGGGGCGCTCGCCGCTCACTGCCCCTTCTATATTGTGAGCCTTGTCGTTCACGACCAAGACGAGCCCATCGACGCCCAGCTGGGGAGGCTGGAAAAGGTGATGCGCGAGTCGGGGTTCGACAGGTATGGGCCGGTTCACACCGCGCCGCTGATTCGCCGGGAGGCGCCGTATTCCGAGCTCGATGGTAGGCAGAGGCGCCGCATGTTCGATGCGCTCTTCGCGTTCAGCCGCCGCTGTTCCATGAGGCACAAAGTTATTCTCGTCGATAAGCGCTGGTTCGGGGACGGCGATGCCCTGGAGGAGCGCATCGCTCGCGAGCTGGGTGAGTTTTTAAGAGAGAATATTTCTTTCTTTCAGTCCTATGACAGGGTCATCGTGTACTACGATAGGGGGCAAAAGGAGATAAGTCGCACGCTCAGGGTCGCCTTCGCGGCCTCGCTCAGCCACGTCGAGCACAGGGTTGTCGCACCGGCCGATTACGTCCTGTTCCAGGTCGCGGATCTTTGTTGTACGATCGAGCTAGTTGAGAGACGGCGCACCGAGCGCGGGCTCACGAAGTCCGAGGCTGCGTTCTTCGGAGGCGCCGGAAGTTTCAAGAAGACCTATCTGAAGGAGTTCCGCCGCTGAGCCTTCTAGCTTCTGTGTGGGTTTGGGCGAGAGAGAACGGCGTTGGAGAGGGCGGATACATACTCCCCCAAAATCCGGGGCTCGCACCAATTCGTCTTGAACTCGAACCATTCTTCTTCGTGTGGGCGCGCAGCGAGCTGCGTGACGATGTCGACGAGGGATTTCTTGTTGCCCAGCTTGTCCGTACCCGTGTGCTCGCATGCGTCGAACTCGTTGAGAACTTTCGGGATGAGCGCGAAGTCGCTCGGGACGATGGACTGCTGGCCGCGTTCCTGGCGGCGTAGGGGCGGCCCTCGGGTCCGCGAGGGCCTGCGGATCCGAGGAGCAGCCGATGACCAGAGGGGGCAGCGCTGATATGTCCTCCTTCTGTGTCGCTGCGGTTTTGGGGGCATCTTCCTGGTGGTTTGCGACGCGGGTGCGGTCGGCGCGGGGAACGGATCGGGACACTCCCGCGTCATTTCCGCGGTCGCGATCGAGTAGGATAGTTTTCAGTCCGAAGCCGAAGCTAGCGGCGGTCGCAAGGGAAACAAATGAGAAAGATGCGTTTCCAGGGCCGCCTGTTTGTGGTATAAAAGATTCTGCCGGAGGGTCGGAAGGCCCGATGGCTCCAGACTGGCGAGGGTGCTCCCTCGCCGTTTGCATTTAAGGGGGCGTGCTGTTTTGCGACTACTAAGCTGCTTCACCGATGAGGCGGGGGCGCAAGACATGGCCGCCGGCTACTATTTGACGGCGTTGGTGTTTCACGACCAGAGCAAAGAGCTTGCGCAGTATATCGGGCCTTATCTGGATCGCTTGAGTCTGGAGGGGTTGGCCGATATTCCGTTCCATGGCGTCGATCTCATTCACGGCCATGGAGACTACGAGGGAATCTCTCCTGAGAAGAGAAAGCGCCATTTGATCGCGTTTTCCATGTTCGTCCGCACGTTGCCCATTACTTACAGGGTCTTTTCCTACGAGAGGGCGTACACGGAAGATCGCGATCGGCTTGAGGCGCGCTTGCGCAAGGATATAATCGACTTCGTGTTCGACCGTCTCGACGACTTTCAGCTATACGATCGGGTGGCGATATACTACGATGGAGGCCAGGAGGCGGTGACAGCGTCTCTGCACGGGGCGTTCGATTACGCCCTTGCGCGCAGTGCCGCGGTCTACAAACCGCTTTCCCACCAGGAAAAGAGGCTGGCCCAGGCGGCGGACTACCTGTGCACGGTCGGCCTCGCCGAGAGACGCTACGAGCGCGGAGACGTGAGCGCCTCCTACCGGCGCTTCTTCGGAACGCGTAGAAACTTCAGGCAGAACTTTCTTAAGCAGGTGAGACGCAAGCTCGCATAGTGCGATTCGTGCTAGGGGCCTTCGACTGAGACATAGCTAACGACCTCCGCGCGCGGGAAAGGATTCTGCTTGTCGACGTGTATGTCGACTTGGAGGCTCTCGGCGGCACCGAGGCCTACCACGTCGGCGCCTCTATCAAGGATGCGGGAAAGCGCGCCTTTGCGGTAAGCAGAATCGAAGATCCGGAGACGGTGGCGGGGCTGCTCGCCCGTGTCGCCTCGCTGCCGGCGGGCTAGAGGAAGGCCGCGCCGAGGATGCCATCGCGGTTGGCGCGTAGCGAGCTGCGCGACGATGTCGGCTGCAGTGTCCATGGGAACCTCCTCGAGCCAATAGCAGATATCGAGTATATCGTCACCGAAGACGACGTTCGCCCAACACTCACCAATCACGGCGTGCGTCTCGATGCCTTCGTGAAGACGAAAAACGAGATCTACGATATTGAGATGCAGACAACCAAGCGAGAAGACCTCGGACGGAGAATGCGGTACTACCAGGGAGCGTTGGATACGCTGACTCTGCGGAAGGGAGAAGGTTACGAAGAGCTACCTCCTTGTATCATTATTTTCATCTGCATGCACGATCCGTTCGATGAAGGACTTCCTGTGTATACGCTCGATGTGAACTGCTTGGAGAAACCCAGTGCGCGCATCGGTCATGGCTTTCTTTGGAAAGCCCTATCCGCCCCTGCTTGGGGCAAGCTCCCCGAGGGGCGCTTGCGGAACCTGCTACACTATGTTTGGACGGGGGAAGCCGGGGAAGATCCGCTTATGGGCCAGCTTGCCGTTGCGGTGAAAAAGGCCAACAAAAACGAGAATTGGCGGAAGGAGAAGATGGCGTTGCTGACGTTTGAGGAAGACATGGAAATTCAAAGGCGCATTGCTGAGAAAAAGGGACAAGAGCGCGGTCAAATAATCGGCCTCCAGATGGGGCTTGAACAGGGCCTGGCCGAGGGCCTTGAACAGGGCCTGGCCGAGGGCCTTGAACAGGGCCTGGCCGAGGGTCGGGAGCAAGGCCTGGCCGAGGGTCGGGAGCAAGGCCTGGCCGAGGGCCGAGAGCAAGGCCTGGCCGAGGGCCGCGCGGAAGCGGCTAGCGAGGTTGCTTCGCTGATGGCGTTGCTTTTGGGCGCCGAACGGCTCGACGACGCTCGACGGGCAGCTGTGGAAGAGAGTTACCGGGATGAGCTGATACGTGAGTTTGGCATCTCCCAGGCCGAATAATGCGGTTGATGAGCTGATAATTCTGTCAATATTTGGTAAACTTGAATCATCTTTAACGAGATGCTGAAATGGGAAGGAAGCGGGTGATGATCGTGGGAGACATCACGCGGTTTACCAATAAAGGAATGGGTTTGGCGATGCGGGTTTTGGCTGCCGGCTTGGCCGCATTGCTCGCTCTGACATTTTTGAATCTGACGGTGCTTCCCGGCACCGCCCTGGCAGAAGAGGCCGACGGCGTCGATGCGGCTACCGAGCACCTTGTTTTGCCTGCACCCGAGGAGCCCGAGGCGGGATCGAACGTCTTTGTGTACCTGCATTTAAATGGGCCGGCTCTGGATACGGCGAAGGCGGCCGGGTTGGAGGTCAACCGGGAGGGCTGGTTCACGGTAGGCGTCATTGCATTGAAAGGCATTGCAAAACCGAGTGAAAAGCCCTTGAATTACGAGGTTGACCAAACTGAGCTTAAAGCTATGCAAAATCAGATAGGCACGGCTTTGCGGTCGATCAACTATTACCCTGGTGCCCAAGCACTGAGCCTGAGTGCTGCGAAGTGGACCGCCCTTAAGGTGTGCTCCGGAGCGACTGATTATGCGGTGGCAGGGCATACGTGGCACCTCGACGGAGAACTGTGCGATCAGCTGGTGAATTTCGATGTCCGCTACATTGACGCCGAGGGCAACGCACTTGCTGTGGGCGACGTAGATGATCAGGGCAACAAGACCGACACGCGCACCATTTTGGCTGCCGTTGGGTCGGAGATAGCTGCGGACGACCAAATCATCGACATCGAAGGCTACGAATATTCGAAAGAGCTAACTACAGAGAAGAATGGCGGCGAGTCCGTTACGGTAGCAGCTGAATCTCTCGCGCGATCCTCCGTTTCCGGCATGACCTTGGTCTACAAAAAGACAGCCGAAGAGCCGGTCAAGCCCGAAAACCCTGGCGATAACGATCCTGCCGGCAAGCCCGTCGTCCCCGACGATAATGGTAACGGGTCAGTCGACAACAACGGTGGCGTGAAGCCGCCGGCGCCTTCCGACAACGAAACCCCGAAGGTGCCAAGCATCAAGGTTCCCGCGCCGCCCACACCTCAGCAGTCGCAGAGCAATGCCCAGAATAACGACACCGCCACCGGTGCCAACGGCGGTGGGTTCAATGCGGGCGAGCGCACGGCTGTGTCCGAGCCCGCGCCCCAGGCCGCTCCCGCGAAGGTCGAGCTTGCCGAAACGACTTCTGCCGAGCAGCCTGCAGCCGAGACGGTTTCCATCGACGATGATGCAACACCGATGGTTGCTCGAGTCGGCGGCGCCGAAGCCATTGCCGAAGAGGAGGTTCCCATGGGGGCCTTCGACGCTCCGGTTGATCCGGCTCCTTGGGTCGCGGGTCTGGGGGCTATTGGAACGGCGCTGTGGGGCGTTATCGCCGTGCGCCGACGTCTCGTGATGGCGCAGCGGCTGGCGTCTTTCGAGGGCCAGGTGCTGGGCAATAGTGCTGTCGAGGCTGATGCCGTCGCCGTTCCGAATGCCGGGCATCAAGCGCTTTAGCCTTGCTTTAAAGGGAGCGCTTCTAAAGGACCGCCGCGCCCTCAGGGTTTGGCGTTTCAGCTAGAGAGCAAGCGCTTGCGCCAGCGCCCACAGTGCTAGAAGATGCCCAGGGTAGTACCCATAGAAGAACCATTTCAACGGTCGGCCTCGCTGGCCGTTGTAGTTCAGCATGAGCGCTGTTGCCAACCCGAACCCAACGGTGTAATAGCCGAGTACGCCTAGGCTTAGCAGCGCAGGATCGCTGACTGCCCATGAAAGAGCCGGCAGCCCTAGGCTCAAAAAAGGTACGAGCATCGCGAGCGCTACCCCGCGCGGCCGATCGTGAAAATGCCAGAAAAGCAGAATCATAAGCGGGCCGATAATGCCCCAGTCGCAAAAGGAACTGACGGCCAGCTCTCCAAGGAGGCCCAGCGCGCATAGGACAAGGTTCTGCCGCTGGTGGTCGACAAGCCACAGCATCCCGAGCCCGATAAGCAGGGTGATGAGCACGTTACCCGTCGCTCCGAACAGCAGCGAATAGGGAATTTGCGAGACAACCGCGAACACGGCGAGTCGCTCTGCATAGCGTCGCACGCTGGAGGTGTGTCGATACCCCTCGCACAGCAGATACGCCATAATGGGGAAGGTGAGGCCGCCCAAAGAATACAAAGCGACCATGGCGCCCCCTGGCAGCTCGCTGCCGAACACGTTGGCAACATGGTTGCACGTCATGCCCACGATAGCTGCCACCTTCAACACAAAGGCGGTAACGGGGGGCATAGGCTTCATGGGGATCCTTTCGCGAGGCCGGCTGAAAGGTGCCGGCGCAGTCAAAGAGGCGCACCTATTATAATGATGCGCCATGGGAAATACCAAAATCATACCGTGTGGCTTTGGGCCTGTGCTCGTCTTGGTGCTGCTCGCCGGCGTCGTGGGCGGCCTCGGTCAGTGGTGGGCCGACGGGGGTTCGCAAGCAGTGCAGCTGGCGCGCTGTGGCGCATTGCTTGCCGAGGCTTGGGAGGCGGCGGTGGTGGAAGAGGTGCTTTTCCGCGGCGTGTTGTTGTGGGCATGCCTGTCTTGGGCGCGTCGCCGGAATGAAGCATACCCAAGAAGAGCGCCGCGCGCTCATCGTCATCGGTTCGCCGGCTTACGCGCGGTCGTTGATCCCGTCGGTTTCGCGGTAATGGCGAGTTCCCTCATATTCGGATTGGCCCACCTGTTCCCTGAAGGATCGCTGATGGCGCCAGGAGCCGACATTGGTGTTGCTGCGATCCAGGGCGTTCTCAAGGTGACGCAGTCGACGTTGTTCGGGGCTGTCATGGCGCTGCTCGTCGTTCGTAGTCCCTACGGCTCGCGTCCTTTCCCGCAGCGGGCGCTTTCCCTGATGGCCCCCGTAATCGTTCACGGCCTTTTCGATCTGCTGTTCTGGGGCCCCCTTTTGCTGACAGGCGGCGTGCTGCCCTCTACCTACCTCACGGGCAATCCGGCCGATCTCGTACCTTTGGTGATCACAACGGTTCTGCTGGCATGGGCCGTAAAATCATGTTAGGCTTTGCCCATGAACAGAACTGAAGCCCTGCATATACTCGGCCTGGAAGACGACGCCACGGCCGACGACATCAAAATCGCCTATCGCGAGACGGTGCAGATTCTGCACCCGGACAAGTTCGCGGGCAATGAGAAGCTGCAGAACCGCGCCACGGAGCAGTTCAAGCGCCTGCAAGAGGCTTACGACCTGCTGTCTTCGGGCGCAGGCGGCGGCCGTGGCGGCCGCGGTGCGCGCTCCGGCAGCTCGTCCGGCGCATCCTCCTCATCCGGCGCCGCGCGTGCCTGGACCGAAGTCGAAGACGGTGTGGAAGTGGAATACCTCACCGAGGCCGAGATTAAGGCGCGCCTTGCTGGCATCGCCGCCGCCCGCGCCCAGCTGGTGGCCCAGCGCGACACCGTCTCCGACGAGCGCCGCAACGGCCTGGCCATGGCGGCCATTGGCGCGGTGGCCACGCTGCTCACCATCCGGCGGCCTTTCGGCATCCTCGGCATGATCGCCGCCGTCGCCGGCACCGCCACGGTGTGGGGCATCATTCAGTTTCTCGGCGCCCAGCGCAACCTCAACACGCTGAACGAGCATCTGGCGAAGCTCACCGAGGAACGCAAGGAGTACGAGGCTCTCCTCGAGGAGTAGTTGCTCCCGCCGTCTCGTCCGGCCGTGCGCATCGTACCCCTTCTGCCGCGCCCGTTTGTCGTCCCGGTGCCGTCTGCGGCCATTTCCCGCTATTGCCCCCGCAAAGCGCTATAATTTCTGCGCCCAAAAACGAACCGAAAGAAGATTCATGAAGCAAGAGAACATCCGCAACGTCGCTATCATCGCCCACGTCGACCACGGCAAGACCACTCTCGTAGACCGTCTTCTGTGGGCCTCCCACGTTTTCCGCGAGAACCAGCAGGTGGAAGAGCGCGTCCTCGACTCCAACGATCAGGAGCGCGAGCGCGGCATCACCATCCTTTCCAAGAACATCTCCATCACCTACAAGGACGTGAAGATCAACGTCATCGACACGCCGGGCCATGCCGATTTCGGCGGCGAGGTTGAGCGCGTGCTCAACATGGCCGACGGCGCCCTGCTCATCGTGGACGCCTACGAGGGCCCTAAGCCCCAGACCCGCTTCGTGCTGTCCCACGCGCTCGAGCGCGGCCTGCGCATTGTAGTGGTCGTGAACAAGATCGACCGCCCCAACGCCGATCCGGAGGGTGCCGTGGACAAGGTCTTCGACCTCATGGTGGAACTGGGCGCCAGCGACGAGCAGCTCGACTTCCCCGTGGTGTACGCCTCGGCTGTGAACGGCTACGCGCGCCTCGATCCCGACGACGGCAACATGGACATGGTGCCGCTGCTCGACACCATTCTGGACGAGATTCCCGCCCCCGACGTGGACATCGACGGCCCGGTTGCTCTGCAGATCTGCACCGTGGACCACTCCAGCTACGAGGGCCGTATCGGCGTGGGCCGTCTGTCCTCCGGCACGTTGCACGAGAAGGAGCAGGTGCTCGTCGTGAAGCCCGACGGGGCCGAGCGCCGCGCGCAGATTCGCAAGGTGTATACCTTCGAGAACCTGGGCAAGGCCGAGGTCACCGCGGCTGATGCCGGCGATATCGTGGCCGTCATCGGCATCGAGGATGCCGACATCGGCGACATCATCACCGACCCGGAAAGCCCCGTCACCGAGATGGCCCCCATCGCCGTGGAGGAGCCCACCATGGCCGTCGTCTTCGAGGCGTCCACGAGCCCCTTGGTGGGTCGCGAGGGCGAAATCGTCGGTGGCCGCCAGCTGAAGGAACGCCTCATGCGCGAGAAAGAGAGCAACATCTCCATGCGCATCAACGAGCTGGAGGACAAATCCGGCATCGAGGTGGCCGGCCGCGGCGTGCTGCACCTGTCCGTGCTCATGGAGACCATGCGCCGCGAGGGCTTCGAGTTCCAGGTGGGACGCCCCCGCGTGGTGTACAAGACCGCTGAGGACGGCACGAAGCTCGAGCCCATCGAGGAGGCCACGGTGGACGTGCCCAACGAGTACGCGGGCAAGGCCATCGAGGTCATGGGCACCGCCGGCGGCATCATGGAGCACATGGCCTCCGACGAGACCATGACGCACCTCTCCTTCTCCATTCCCTCGCGCGGCACCATGGGCCTGAAGACGCGCATCCTGAACGCCACCCACGGCGAGGCCATGCTGTTCCACCACTTCAAGGAGTACGGCCCCTACACTGGCGAGATGGCCGGGCGCAAGAACGGCGGCATGATCGCTATGTCCACCGGCAAGGCCGTGGCCTACGCGCTGGACACGCTGCAGGAGCGCGGGCGCCTGTTCGTGGCGCCGGGCGACGACTGCTACGAGGGCATGATCGTGGGCGAGTCCGCCAAGGAAGGCGACATGGTGGTGAACGTCGAGAAGACGAAGAACCTGGGCAACCAGCGTTCCAGCTCGGCCGACAAGGCCATCCAGCTGACGCCGCCCATCACCTTCACCTTGGAAGAGGCTCTGGAATACATCGAGGACGACGAGCTGGTGGAGGTCACTCCGCAGTCCGTGCGCCTGCGCAAGCGCCTGCTTTCCGCCACCGACCGCAAGAAGGCGAAGAAGAACTAACCCGTACCTTATGGCCGAGCCACATACCTACCCGTAGGGGGCGACCTTGGTCGCCCCCTTTCTGTATGGGAAATTGCGTGAATCAAAATATCCGAATATGACCCAATTCATAAGCTTTGAAGTGGGATTTCTTCCTCGTTCTCATTGACGTACCGTGAATCAAAAGTGGGCAAATTGTGCGGCGGTTGTTACCGTGCCGTCATGCGTGGGAAAATGCCTTTTGAACTTATCGGGGACTGTCTCAAAACGCCATCGTGAATTGAACCTCGGCCGTCCCCGTTGCCTATGAGGAAGGTGCTTATGAAGAAGCTGTCTTTTGCGAAATCGCTTGCTTCCGTTGGTTTGGCGGCTGTGTGCGCCCTGGGTATCGTCGGGTGCTCCGAGCAGACCAGCGATACGCCCACCTATACGGGCGGTGTCGCGGCCACGGTCAACGGGGTGGAGATTCCCGAGGACAAGGTTACCCAGGCTATCCAGGACATTCGCGCCCAGATGAGCCTTACCGATGAGGACGCATGGGGCAAGTGGCTTGCCGAGAACGACTACACGCCCGAGTCGGTGCGCGAGGAGATAGTGAACTCTTATGTCGATCAGGAGCTCGTGAAGCAGGGCGCCGATTCCGAGGGAATCACGGCGGATTCCGCCCAGGTCGATCAGTACGTGGAAACCATGCGTGGCCACTATGACTCCGATACCGCTTGGGCAGAGGCGCTGGAGGCCGTGGGCATGACCGAGGACGAGTACCGTGACAATATCTCGCTGTCGCTGGTGTCTCAGCAGCTGCAGCAGAAGGTGGGCGAGGGCGCTGCTGAGCCGACCGACGAGGAAGTGCTTGAGAGCGCCAAGACTTACGTGAGCTCTTACGACGGCGCGAAGAAGTCTTCCCACATCTTGTTCGAGGCCTCCGATGAGGCTCAGGCCCAGGAAGTGCTCGACAAGATTAATGCGGGCGAGCTTGATTTCGCGACGGCGGCCGAGTCCTATTCCAAGGACACCGCTTCCGCTGCCGAGGGCGGCAATGTGGGTTGGGATCGTCTTTCGAACCTGGTGACCGAGTACACCACGGCGCTCGCCGACCTGAACAAGGGCGACGTGAGCGGGCTGGTGACCAGCACCTATGGCATTCACATCATTCAGTGCACCGATGTGTTCGAGGCCCCCGAGGAGCTGACGAGCCTCGATCAGCTGCCGACCGAGTTCCAGGACTCCATCCGCGCCATGCTGCAGTCTTCCAACCAGTCCAACGCGTACTACTCGTGGCTGGAGGAGCAGCGCAACGCCGCCGACGTTCAGATCAACGACATGCCCGAGGGGCTGCCCTACTGGGTCGATATGGCGAACTACTCCAAGACGGAGACCTCCACGGATGGCACGGGTGTGACGGCCGTCGATGCCGATGGCAACCCCATCGTGCTGGATGAGGAAACCGCCGAGGGCGAAGGCGAGGGCGCTGAGGCTCCCGTAGCCGAGGGCGTCGACGAGGGCGCTGAAGGTGCCGAAGATGCCGCCGCGGCCGCTGCCGATGAGGCTGCTGCCGATGCTGAGGGCGCCGCACCTGCTGGCGATGACGCCGCCGCCGAGCAGCCGACCGAGGGTGCCGCCGATGGTGCCCAGCCGGCTGAGGGAGCTGCCGAGTAAGGCGACGCTCCCGCCGCTGCGAGGACGTCCTTGCGAATGAGAGAAGAACGAAGCGCCCGCGCATCCGTGCGGGCGCTTTCTTGTTGGAGGAGAAAGCCATGACGGACCTGTCGCCGCTGCTGCGTATCCGCGACGCCCATGTGCGCCGCGCGGGCCGCGAGATTCTCGCGGTGGATGAGTTCTCCCTTGCCGAGGGAGAATCGGCGGCACTGCTGGGACCCAACGGCTCGGGGAAGTCGACCTTCATCGGCCTCATTACCCGCGAGATACACCCGCTGCACCGCGATGAGGCGCCCGTGCTTTTTCGGGGCGATGCGCGCGTCACCTTGGCCGACATCAAGCGAGCGCTGGGCGTGGTGTCGTCCACGATGCAGGATCAGATTCGCGTGCATGTGCCGGCCCAGGATATCGTGGCCGGCGGCTTGTTCGGCTCGCTGGGGATACCCCAGCGCTGCACGGTAACCGACGGCCAGCGCGCTCGCGCCCGGGCAATCATGAGCGAGCTGGGCATCGGCGACTTGGCCGAGCGGGATATTCTCACGCTATCCACGGGCCAGGCGCGGCGCGTGCTCATCGCCCGGGCGCTCGTGCACGACCCGGACGTCCTCATCTTCGACGAACCCTGCACGGGACTCGACCCCGAAGGAATGTACTATGTTCGGCAAACGATGAGCGCTCTCGCCCGCGCCGGCCGCCCGGTGCTGCTGGTTACCCATTATCCCGAGGACATTGCCCCGGAAATTCAGCGGCTGCTGCTCGTGCGCGACGGTCGTATCGTGGCTGACGGCCCTAAGGAGGCGCTGCTCACCAGTGAGACCATGAGCGGCCTGTTCGGCGTCCCCTTGGAAGTGGTGCGCACTCGCGATCGTTACAGCCTCGTGGACTGCTAGGTCGTGGACTGCTAGCGCTGCGCCGCATTTTCCTTCGAAGAGCTTCAATGAATTGTGTACGGCGCATCCTATGGTTGAGGTTCCCCCTTGCGTTTTCCTCCAAACCGTAGCACGGGGCGCCATTTTGGCAGCTGGGTTCGGCCCCCCTGTAGCACGGGGCGCCATTTTGGCAGCTGGATTCAACGTGAGCGACAGAAAGGGCGGTCGTGCTACGGTGTAATCTAGAGTTAACAAATAGTCACAAACAGCTGAACTGGGGAAACTCGAAAGTTGTCAAAGTTAGCAGAAGCAAACTCCGTAGCACAAGGCGGAATAATGTCGTATTGGCGGCAGCGCTGCGGCAAAAAGGGGCTCCGTGCTACGGATTGCGTTAGCGACGACACCAGCGCCAGCGTAAACAGAGAGAAAGGGGCCTGGATACGGGAGTATATCGGAACCGAAAATGGCGGAGGAGGAGGGATTCGAACCCTCGTCACCGGGAGCACCGGTGAAACGGTTTTCGAGACCGCCGCATTCAACCACTCTGCCACCCCTCCGCAGGGGCGATGCGCCGCCTAAAGGGGCGCCATATCAAAGCGAGCCTGGAAGAGGCTCGCGGGATAAGTCTGGCGGAGAGATGGGGATTCGAACCCCAGATACCCTTTTGGGGCATACACGATTTCCAATCGTGCTCCTTCGGCCAGCTCGGACATCTCTCCGCATAGCGTCTGCCTCACGAACGTGAAGCGTCTTAGAAGTATAGCGCAGCTGCGCTGCGGTCTCAAGAGGTTTTTTCGTGTGGAGGCTTTCGCCGCAACGGTTCGGCGGATCTTGCGAGGGATGATCCAAGACGCACCTCATCGTCGAGGATGGCTAACCGTTAAACCTTCGGATTCCCCAGTGAGCCTCCATTGTCCGTTTATCTCACGGAGGAACTGCGTACAATAGGCAAAAAGCGTGCTTGTCAAAAGGAACCGCTATGCCCGTCATTGATGCCCATTCCCACATTTATCCCGACAAGATCGCCTGCAAGGCTTCCTCGGCCGTGGGCGATTTCTACGGCGTCGACATGAACGCAAAGAATGCTTCGGCGTCCTCGATGCTCGCGGCGTGCGAAGGCTCGCCCATCACCCATCACCTGGTGCATTCCGTGGCCACGACGCCCGGGCAGGTGCCGATCATCAACGACTTCATCGCCGAGCAGTGCCGCGCCCACGACAACTTCGTTGGCTTCGCTACTATGCACCAAGATTTCGAAGACGTGGAAGGTGAGATCAACCGCGCCATTGATCTGGGACTGAAGGGCGTGAAGATCCATCCCGACACCCAGAAGGTGAACATGGACGACCCTCGGCTCATGCGCCTGTACGAGGTCATCGAGGGCCGGCTGCCCATCGTCATCCACACCGGCGACTATCGTTACGACTTCTCGCATCCGCGCCGTCTGAAGCGCATCCTGCACACGTTCCCGAACCTGGTGGTGGACGCGGCCCACTTCGGCGGCTGGTCGGTGTTCGATTACGCCCTCGAGTATTTGGAAGACGAGAACTGCTACGTGGACACGTCCAGCGCCCTAGAGTTTCTGGGCCCGCGCCGCACCGTGGAGCTGGTGCGCGCCTACGGCGTCGAGCGCGTGATGTTCGGCAGCGACTTCCCCATGTGGAGCCCCGTGACCGAGTACAACATGCTGGCCGCCATGCCTTTCACCCAGGAAGAGTTCGAAGCCATCACCTGGCACAACGCCGAGCGCTTTATCGGCCAGGAAATCTAGAAGGCTCCCAGGTACCGCAAGGGGTCGTCTTGGACCTCTCGTATATCTCGCTGAACGACAGACGGAGAACCCTTTGCCCTTGGGGCTGTAGGGTTCTCCGTCTTATGGGGCAGGAGTGCCCCCATTCGGCGCATCGGGGAGGGAGGCAGGTGCGCCAGATTCGGATGTGCGGAACTTACGCCTGTTCAGCGAGATACTTGCCTGTCAGGTACCCATAGGTGAGAGCGGCGGCGTGGCTGGCCCCAGACAAGGTGAAGGGGTAGTCTTCCACAAAACGGCCGCCTTGCACGTTGCCGACGGCAAACAGACCGGGGATGGGGTTCGAGTCATCGTCCAGCACGCGCGCGTTGTCGTCGGTCACAAGGCCGCCCATGGTTACGAGCAGGCGCATGCAGCTTACGTCTTCCACTGAAGTGTGCTTGAGCATATCGTAGGTGATTGCATAGAACGGCGGGTCCACCACAGGGAACATCTTCTCCGCAGCTTTGCCGAAGTCCTCGTCGACGCCCTTCTCGCACAGCTCATTGTAGCGAGCGACCGCGGCGGACAGGTTCTGGGTGGCATCCGCGCTGAGCTCCAGCTGGGAGGCGAGCTCTTCAAGCGTGTCGGCTTGGGCAGAAAAACCCTCGCCGTCGCCGTAGCTGCGGATGTTCTGCATGACCATCTCAAGCATCGGGTATTGCTCGGGCCAGTGGCTGTCTATGATTTGGAAAACCTTGCTGCCCGGTTGGTTCTGCATGACCTTGGCGATATTGGTCATGCTGAGATCCTCGTTGGTGAAACGCTCGCCATGCTCGTTGACTTGCAGGAAGAACTCCTGGCCGAACTGAAGGATGTGAGCCATTACCGCATGGGGCCCCACGTCCAGGTGGCCGCCGACGTCCATGCCCATCTGCTGGCCGTCGCCGGTATCGGCGGGGTTGCCGTCGTGATCCGTCACCTCGTATGAGAACAGGAATTTGTCCTGGTTCTTCAGAATCCACGGAGCATACTGCCCCAGCATTTTCTCGTTGTGCGAATAGCCGCCCGTGGCGAGCACCACGCCCTTGGAGACACGATAGCGCGTGTAGCCCTCGCCCTCATCATTGCGGCAGATCACGGCAGTTACCTGCCCGTCGGTCGCCTCGAGCTTCACAGCCGGAGAGTAGAACTGCACTTGCGCGTTGCCCGTGGCCAAAGCCGCATCCACATTAGCCTGCAAAACGGGCGTATGGGTCTCGTCGCCGCCGCTGATGCAGCAGCATCCGGCGAAGAGGCGCTCGTGGTCGATTCCGAAACGGTAGATGCCGCTCGTGAGCGTATCGGCGCAGACGAACAACTGGCTAGGATCTTCGGGAAGCTCGTCTTCCATGCCGAGCCACAATAGGCCGTCATATGCGGAGGTGTACCACTCGAAAGCCTCTCCGCAGTTCTTCAGCCACTTCGTGGTTATGCGATAGTCTGCGCGATGCGACATTTGCGTCATGAGCTCGTTGGCCACCTCGGTGGGGCTGATGTCCTCGATTCCGATGGAGCGCGTCTTCTCGGTGCCGAAGGCGGCGAACATGTTCGAGCGAGCACTGGGCTTGCTGCCCTTCTCGACGCCGACTACCTTGAGTCCTCCTTCAGCAGCAGAACGCAGGGCTCCCACACCCGCCACGCCCAGGCCGACCACGCACACGTCGCAATCGACGGTCTCGAGGATTTTTTCCTCGGGGATGTCGGTTTCCACCAGGGTGCCAGTGTCAGCGAGGGCGGTCTGGTCGTCGCCAGCTGCCTCGGTTGGCTGTTTTGGCGCGCAGCCAACAAGGCCCGCGCCGGCCGCTGAAGCGCCCGCCAGGCCCAGGGCCGTTAGAAACCCGCGCCGGGTCATTGCCCCCGCGCTCTTTTCCTCCATTGCCATAATTTCCTCCTCTTCCGTTGTACGGCAAGATAGTGCCCATATCACCGCATTTTCGGAGGCGGCGAAACAGGAGAAACGTATGAAATAAGGGAAAACTCTTCTCCTACGAAACGTATGAATACCTTTTGAACAGGGAGAACTCTAATTTTCTCGAACAGCTTCAACGAGAGAGATAAGCTCCTGGCGCGAATGGACGTCGCATTTGGTGTAGATGTGCTGCAGGTGAGATTTCACCGTGCTCTCGCTGATTACGAGCTTCTCTGCAATGTAGGGGGCGCTTCGTCCGACGATATAGAGATTGAACACATCGCGTTCGCGAGCAGTCAGGCCCATGCTGTCGCCGAATGATTCAAGGGGACGACCCGAGAGCGAGGTGAGCTTCGCGCCGCCGCTTGCGGACAACAGCAGCGACACGGCTCGATCCTCCAGAATCCAAATGGATGCCACGACGAGCAGAAGGGCCATGAAGAGCATGGCGACCCTGCTTGCGATGTGGAGTCCGAAAAAAACGGAAGCTAGCAGGGGGAGGGATCCTAAAGTCCCCACACACCAGGCAGTGGCTAAGATTCTCACACGAGTACCAGGATACAGCCTCCCCAGGAGTAATCCCATGTAGAGGGCGCCGCATTCCAAAAGAGAGTATGCGATGCCGGCCAACACGTAGGCAAGGTAGGTGAGAGTCGATGAGAACAGCACTAAGATAAGAGCGACCAGCGAAAGGGTTGCAACCACTTTCGTCCACACCGACAGGTTGAAGTCCCGGCCGCGGTTAAAGAGCCAGAGCACGAGTGCGAGCGATATGGCGGTAATGATGACGGGGAACATCTCGCCTTCTGCCTGCTGCAGGAAGACCGAGTACTGTAAGGATCCCACCACCAGTCCGATAACAAAGAAGCTGCAGAGGATTTTAGCCAGCGAAGACGGCTCGAGGGTAAAAGACCGCTCGGTCTCCGATGCGGAAGGCGCGGGGCGCTGGATGAGGCAAAGTGCCACCGCAGAGGCTGCCACGCTCATGCCGGCGAGGGCTTGGCACCATGACGCAGACAGAAGCGAGGGGAGAATCGCCGCCGCCGATGCGAGCACCTCGATCTCTATCATCAGCTCGACAATGCCGATATCGCGCTGGGCGCAGACTGCCGCCAGCCAGCAGAAGAGAAGAACGGTTCCCCCGGCAGACATGAGGATGAGTCCAAAAATGGAGAGGGGCTCTCCCGTGCCTTGCACGGCCAGGCCCATTAGGCAGCACGAGGCGCTTGCTATGGCGAGGGGAACACTCGCAAGCGCGCGTCTCCCTCGGTTGCCCGCGATGATCAAAGCGCAAGAAACGAGGGAGGCGACGGCTACGTCTACAATGGTCGCCGGCACGCTGCCTTGTCCCAGGGGAAGATGCCAGGAAATCTCGCAGGGCGCCTCAAATGACTGGGCCGCCAGAAGGGCGGAGATACCCGCCACAGCTATCAGGAGATTTCTGCCGAGCCACCGCCCATGATTGCGCTGCAACGGTATGTCCCTTCTTGTTGTGGCCCTCGATCATATGGGGACATTATACATGAGGCCGTCGCTCGGTCGAAGGGCGGCCCGAAGACCGCCCGGATACGAAGCTCTCGGGGCCGCCCGTTATTCCTCGTCGGGACGGTCGATGGCCATGCAGATGCGGTCGATGCGGAGGCGATCCATGGCGAGCACGGTGAACGTCACCTTCGTGCCGCGATCTTCCAGCACCGCCACGTCGCCCTCCTTGGGAATGCGGTCGAACAGCGACAGCAGAAGGCCGCCGGCGGTTTCCACATCGTTGGCTTCTTCGGGCTCGAAGCCGAGCAGTTCCACCAGGTCATCAATGGCGAGGGTGCCGTTGATCTGGTAAGTACCGTCGGGCAGTTCCTCAATGTCATCGTCGGTGTCGTGCACGTACTCGTCGTCGATGCGGCCGACGATCTGCTCCATGATGTCGCTCATGGTGACGATGCCCGCCGTGCCGCCGTGCTCATCCACGACAACGCACATCTCGGTGCGACCCTCCTGCATGGCCTGCAGCAGCTTCGCGATGGGCGCGCCCTCGGGCACGGGCGGCAGCTCGCGAATCTTCCAATCGCTCATGGGCGCGTCCTTGGGCACGTCCACGAGGTCCTTGGTGTGCACGAAGCCGACGATGCGGTCCTTCGAGCCGTCGCACACCGGGTAGCGCGTGTACTTATACTGGCGCACGATGTCCCAGTTCTCTTCCAGCGTGTCTTCCAAATCCAGACAGATGACGTCGGTGCGCGGGGTCATGATCCCCTCGGCGTCTTTGTCGCCCAGATCGAAGATGTTGTCGACGAACTCGTTCTGCTCCGGATCGATGAGGCCGCTTTCCGTGGACTCGTCAATGAGCAGCTTGATCTCCTCGCCGGTGTACACCTCGTGCTCGTCGGCCGGGTCGTGGCCGAACAGGCGCATGACTCCGTTGGTGATGCCGTTGAAGATGACCATGATTGGGTAGGTGACGCGGTAGAACACGCGCAAGGGACCGGCGGTGTGCAGGGCGTACTTCTCGGTGGCGAAGATGGCGAAGGACTTCGGGATGAGCTCGCCGACCACTACGTGCAGGGTGGTCACGATGAAGAAGCCCACGGCCACGCAGATGGGGTACACCGTCGCCTCGGGGAAGCCCCAGGCCAGAAGCGGTGCTTCCAGAACGGCGGAGACGGCCGGCTCGCCCAACCAGCCGATGGCCAGCGATGCCAGCGTGATGCCGAGCTGGCAGGCCGACAGGTAGGCGTTGATGTGCGTGGTTACGTCGCGGGCGGCCTCGGCGCCGCGGCGCTTCTCGGCGACGGCCATGTCAATCTGGCTCTTGCGCACGCGCACCAGCGCGAATTCCGCGATGACGAAGAACGCGTTCATCAGCAAGAAGAACACCACGAGCAACAGGCATATAGCGGTTTGCATACCGATCAATCATCCTTTCAGGGCAAAAACTCTGTTCCGCATTATAGAGGTGCGGGAGATAACATGAGCGAATCCATAGATGATTTTCCCAAACAGTCGCCGAACTGATACCGCAGAAGGTGCCGGCGACGCTCATACTAGGAAAAACAAGCGAGAGCGGGGCGAGAAGCGAGTGAGGTGTTGTGTATGAAGCTAACGCGCAAACAATGGATGATGCTGGTAGTGCTCGTGCTGGGCGCCTTTGTGACGGTGCTGAACCAGACGCTGGTGACGCCGGCACTGCCGTCCATCATGACCGAGATGAATGTCGATCAGTCCACGGCCCAATGGCTGACCACCGGGTTCACGCTGGTGAACGCCATCATGATCCCCATCACGGCGTTTCTGCAGGATCGGTTCTCCACGCGGAAGCTGTTCGTGTTCTCGATGAGCTTGTTTGCCGTGGGCACGCTGTTGGCGGCCGTGGGCCTCAACTTCCCGGTGCTTCTGGGAGGCCGTCTCGTGCAGGCCGCCGGCGCCGGCATCCTCATGCCGGTGACCATGACCGTGCTCATGCTGGTGTTCCCGGTTGATCGCCGCGGCTCGGCCATGGGCATCTTCGGCTTGGTTATCGCCTTCGCGCCGGCCATCGGCCCCACGGTGGCGGGCTTCGTCATCGACCAGGCCGACTGGCACATTCTGTTCTACCTCATCTTCGCCCTGTCCATCGTTATTATCGTTCCGTCGCTGTTCCTTGTGGACAACAAGGCGCCGGCGAACAAGGGCGACTCGGTGCTCGATCCGCTGTCGCTGGCCCTTTCCACCTTGGGCTTCGGGCTTATGCTCTACGGTTTCTCGGCCCTGGGCTCGGCCGGCTTCACGTTGGTGCCGCTGCTCACCACCGCGCTCGGCATCGTCGGCGTTGTGTGGTTCTTCATCCGCCAGACGCGTCTGCCGCGTCCGATGCTGCGCGTCGACGTGCTGAAGAACCGCCGCTTCCTCGTGGGCACCATCATCGGCATGCTCGTGCAGGGTGCGCTTCTGGCCGCCGGCATCCTCATGCCCATTTACGTGCAGTCGCTCCATGGGCTGTCGGCCACGGTGTCGGGCCTCGTGCTCATGCCCGGCGCTATCCTTATGGGCATCATGAATCCGCTCGCCGGCAAGTGGTTCGACCGCCACGGCCCACGCCGCATGGCCATCGTGGGCATGAGTTTGCTGACGCTCACCACCTTCGCCTTCGCCATTCTGAACCTCACGTCCAGCATCATTTACATCACCATCGTGTACACGGTGCGCATGTTCTCGATGTCGCTGGTGAACATGCCCATCACCACCTGGGGCATGAACGCCCTGGACAACAAGGTCATGAACCACGGCACCTCCGTGAACAACACGCTGCGCCAGGTGGCAGGCTCGCTCGGCACCGCCATCATCATCGCCGTGAGCACCCAGGTGCAGAACATCGCCTCGCCGGGCCTCGGCGCCACCGAGGGCACCATGCTGGGCATCAACGCCGCCTTCCTCGTGTGCACGGTGCTCTGCCTCGTCGGCCTGGTCATGACTATCGCCCTTGTGAAGGACAAGCCCGGCGAGGAGGCTGCGGTGGACGAGGAGGGCACCCGCAAGTCGCTGCTCACGTCCATCATGAAGACCGACGTGTACTCGCTGAGCCGGGAGGCTACGGTGGAAGAGGCCATGCGCCTGTTCGTGGAGAAGAACATCTCGGCGGCGCCCATCGTGGACGAGTCGGGCGAGCCGGTGGGCTTCATTTCCGATGGCGACATCCTGAAGCGGCTGAGCCCGCGCAGCAACTCGTTCACCGATCCCATCGTGCTGATCAACAGCACCGTGAACGACGACGAGGGCTACGACGAGAAGCTGGCGAAGGTCATGCAGATGCGCGCCAGCGAAATTGGCGCTGCCAGCCCCATCTGCGTGAGCGTGCACGCGAACCTGACCGATGTGTGCCGTGTTCTGTCCGAGAACCACCTGAAGAAGGTGCCGGTGCTGGAAGCGGGCCACATCGTGGGCATCATCAACCGCAGCGACATCACCCAGTACTCCATGGCCGCCTATTTGGCCGACCATCCGGAGCGCGCCGTCTACTGCGGTGAGGGCCCCTCCGGCCAGCACGAGTGCGTGGAAGAGGCCTGCGAGGAGTGTTAAATTCAAGCAGCCCCGGCGAGCGAGGGCAACGGGGCTGCTTGCGTTCGGGAAGCCACGAGGCCAGCTTCCATGGGTGAAAGACCCAGGTGCTCAGAGGTGCGGTTCGGCGTCGTTCGGGCATCTAGTATCTTCGATTTCGATAGTAGCTGTTTTCAAGTAGCTGCTCGATGGCAACGAGGAAGTGTCGATCAGCCGGCATCTTCATCAGGATGCCTTGTCGATATTTCAAGGAGATCGGCTGCAAAGCGAAGGGCGACTTCGTTGGTTCTGTCGGAAAGAGAAACGATATACCGATTGCCATTGAGATCTTTAGGATCCACTTCAAACAGATCGCTTGTTTCGTAAGCACGCTCGAACAAAGGGCGATTTCGGGGCGAAAAGCTTGATTGCGTGAAAAACCAAACGCGATCGGGCCCGTCGCAAGAATACATTTCGTCGATGTTGTCCGACGCCACGGCTCGAAAGGACATGCTGACATCGCTGCTTTCGATGCAATCCAGGATATGGTGGCTATAATCCAAGTACCCTGGGTGCGCTGAGTAGTAGAACGTCCGCCCCTCCAGAGCCTCGAGAGGAAGGGGTCCTTCTCTATGCTCGAGTGTGCCCTTGGGCACGGCAGCTAAAAGGGGCTCTGGAATAAGAAGCTGGGTCTTGAAACGGCGAGCGTTAGCAGCGGGTGGGGCATACATAACAGAGAGGTCCGCCTCTCCGCTTTCCAAGCATGCAGAAATAGTTTTGTCTTGCGGAGAGATTATTTTGACGCGAGTACGGCGATGGGCTCTCTCGAACTTTTCTTTTGCCGCCCGCACGTAATGGGATATGGCACGGTCTTCGAAGCAATAGGCGATACGAACATAGTGGGGCCCTTGTGCAGCAAGCGCTTGGAGCAAGCCGTCATATTCGCCGACAAGTATTCCGAATCGCTCAAAAACAACCTGTCCCTCATCGGTCAATTGATAGGCACGCAAGTTTTCAAAGAGGGGGTGCCCAAGCTCCTTCCCTATGGCTTTAATGTGGCGACTGAGCGTTGATGGCGCGATATGGAACTGCTGCGCCACCTTTCGATAGCTCTTCAGGTTCACAAGCGCAATGAATTCGCGCATAAGCTGAATGTCCATAGGCATCCCTCCCGCCGTTCCCCCAAAGTATATCAAGTTACGTAGAGGAGCTTCGCAATGTTCGATGTTGTCTGCGCATCACTTGGTGCAGAAAACGGAACAGCACGTGAAGGTGTTTCAAGAAGGGGTGAAAGCAATACACTGAAAATAAGCCAAAGAGAATCGATAATACGGCTATCTCGGGCAATTCCGCACGAGAGGTCATAGGAGGGAAAGGATCATGAGCACATTGAACAAAGAAGGCACATTCGATCGGCGAGGGTTTGTCAAAGGAAGTATGGCCGCGGCAGCCATTATGGGACTGGGCACATTGGCGGCCTGCTCTCCTACGGCGAAAGACGAGTCCGGAGTCGGTCGCGATCCCTTGTCCGAGACGGGCTGGGATGATTCTGCCGATGTGGTAGTCGTCGGACTCGGCGGCGGCCTGGGCGCTGTTTTATCGGCTGCTGAGGCCGGAGTGACAGTTATTGGCATCGAAAAGCTTTCGATGCTTGGCGGCAACTGGGCCATTAATTCGGGCATCGTGTTCGCACCTGCTACTGACGCGATGAAGGCTGCGGGGGACAAGGACGAGCGTACAGGGCAGGAGGACACTATAGAGTCGGCGGTAGCCGATTGGATCCGCTGCTCCAGGGGAAATGGAGATCCGGTTCTGGTAGAGGCCATTTTGAAAGAGGAGCAAGCCTTCATAAACAGTCTCGTGGCCGCCGGCGTTGATGTGCGCACAGAGCTGTGCGGTATGGCCGATGCCCCTATCGCTCGTGGACACTACATTCTGGACGCTGACGGAAATCGCTGTTCGGGCGGAGCCTTTGTAAATGAGGTTACGAAGCGCATTGACCAAACGGATGCAAAAATCATGACAGACACGGAAGCGACGGCCCTGATTTTCGATGACAACTACAGTGTTTGTGGCGTGGAAGTGAAGACTGCCGAGGGCCGCAAAAGAATTGGCGCTAAAGCCGTTGTAGTAGCTACGGGAGGCTACACTGCTAGTCAACATATGCGTGCGATGTATAACCCCGAGACTGTAGGCTGGGGTGTTATTGGGCATGAAACGGCTACAGGCGATGGATACCGTATGCTTCTCGATCAAGGAGCGGCATTCTGCCCTTTCAAGAAAATTGTGCCGTCGGTGACGATGGAACCGAACTCGGGCGACACGTTCCAGAGCAATGACTACCAGACTTTCTGGAAAAACCAGGCTCATTCCCTGATCATGCTCGATGACCAGGGGAGGAGGAATCGGCCGGAGACGATGCCCTATACGCAGATAGGGGGAGATTTACTGACATCTCCGAATTATCAGCTCTTCGATCAGGCGGAAGTGGATGATCCTAATTTCACTCTCATGAAAACGGGAACGAAGGAGTCTCTCGCAAAAGCCATTGAAGACGGTTGGATACTGAAGGCCGACACAGTGGAGGAGCTTGCTGAGGCTCTATACCTGGACCCAGACACCGTAGCTGGTGAGGTGGCTGACTATAACGCAGGAGTGGCGGCTGGTAAAGATAAATTTGGCAGGCCTGTTGACAGTATGCGCGAGCTAAAGCCTCCGTTCTATATGGCCACGGGTATTAACGGGATGTCTGGCACCGACTGTAATTGCGTGAAAGTGGACGAGCAAGGGCGAGTGCTTGACGGAATGGGAAATCCTCTCAAGGGAGTTTACGGCGGTGGTAACGACATGTTTTACATGAACTGGGCTGGACCGAGCTATATTGCTTCTGGTGGCGGCGCGGGTGCCTGCTACGCGTTTTCTGCTATTGTGGGTCGCAATGCCGCAGCATACGCACAAGCATAGCCTTGCACCATCAATAGTCCCCTCCCTTTGGCGCCCTGCGGCTTCCTCCGCAGGGCGTTTTGCTTACAATTTGTTGACTCAGGCCTTCAATTATTCATTACACTGTGTAGAGCACAGAATCGATTTCGAGGAGGCCCCATGTTCGGAGACAACCTAGAGCGCATCGTCGCGGCCATCGAGAAGAACTACGAGGCGGACGAGATCTTCTTCACCAAGCCCGGCCGCCGCTTCCCCAGCCGCACGGCTATCAAGGGACTCATCACCGAGTTGCGCCGCGTGCTGTTCCCCGGCTATTTCGGGCCGGAGATGCTGTCGCCTTCCACGAGCCCCAGCTACTTCATCGGTCAGACGCTTATCGACATTGAATCGGTGCTGCGCCAGCAGCTCATTTTGGCGCTCACCTACACCTCCGATGATCGTGACGACCTCGTCGGTAGCGGCAATCACTTGTGCGGCGGTTGCACGAGTGACTCCATTTGCGAGCAGACGGCTGATATCTGCACGAAGTTCTTCGACGCCCTGCCCGAAATTCAGCGCACGTTGCTCACCGATGTGCAGGCGCTCTATGACGGCGACCCGGCGGCCGGCTCGAAGGAGGAGGTCATCTTCACCTACCCGGGTCTGTACGCCATCTACGTGTATCGCATTGCGCACGTGCTCTACGACTTGGGCGTGCCCATCATCCCGCGCGTGATGACCGAAATCGCCCACTCTTCCACGGGTATCGATATCGGTGCTGGCGCTCATATCGGCGAGTACTTCTTCATCGACCACGGTACTGGCGTTGTCATCGGTGAGACTACCACTATCGGTGACCACGTGAAGCTGTACCAGGGCGTTACGCTGGGCGCTCTTTCCACCCGCGGCGGCCAGCGCCTGGCCGGCGTGAAGCGCCACCCCACCATCGAGGACAACGTCACCATCTACTCCAACGCCAGTGTGCTGGGCGGCGAGACGGTCATCGGCGAGGGCTCGGTTATCGCGGGCTCCACGTTCGTGACCTTCTCGGTGCCGCCCCATTCCCGCGTCTCCGTGAAGGAGCAGGAAATTCGCGTTCGCCAGCCCGGCGAGCGGGATTAAGCGACAGCAAGCAGCGTCGGAGGATACCAAACTGGCGATCTTGGCAGAGCGCTTGTGGAAACGGCGGGCGTCGCCCAGAAGCCTCTTCGCTAGTCTCGCCTTTACTGCTCGCCGCCGTTGGGTTCTACGAGGTATTCGAAGCCTTCCTGGGTGTATTCGCCGGCGATGCGCACGCGGGGAAGGACCTCTACAGGGTCGCCCACCTCAACGCGGCGGTTCTCGATGGTGAAAGCGCACAGTACCTCAGCTTCTTCCATGTTAGCACAGCCTCGCCGAGCCCCATGTTTTCACGTCTCAGGTCCAGCGAAGCAAATAAAAACCGGGAGCTGCGGAGGGAAGGTTTGTCGGGGACTCTCGACCTACTATGGATAGAAGGTCATGAGTTATGATATACTGCTAGCAATTCTGAAAGGGGTTGCTATGCCGAACATGCAGATGAACTTCCGTATCGATGCCGAATTGAAGCGGCGCGGGGACGAGCGCTTTGCCCGGTTCGGGTGCACGCCGTCGGAGGCCATGCGGCGGCTTTACGAGGTGGCGGCGCGCTATGACGACGAGTCCGAAGCGGCCTTGCAGGCGGTCATCGGCCCCGAGACGGAGGAAGCCGACGCCATGAGCGAGGGCGAGAAACGCGCCCGAGCGATCGATGATTTCCTGGCATCGCTTCAGGCGCAACGCGAGGCCCTAGGTATTCCACCAGCTGCCTCGCCTCAGGAGTTCTCGGATGAATATTGGGACAATCTTTTCTACGAGGCGAAGACCGAAAGACTGGCTGAAAGGGGGCTCTGGTGACGGTTGCGGAGAATGCTATTGTTGTAGACAAAAACATTTGGCTCGATTTCTATCTTCACGAGCGGCCCCTTCATGAAGAAGCTGCTCGCTTTATTCGCGTTGCGGAGAAACACAACGCCAATTTGGGAACACCAGCGGATGCTGTCAATGAAGTTTTTTACACCATTGGGAAGTTTTTGAAGCAGCAAGTATGTGAGAACGGTGGCACTGTCGACGAGTGCACGGCCCGTGCTATAAACAACTTCGCGTGGGGGTGCGTCGACCACATGACCGATCTTGCGATATCGGTTCCCATGGACGATCGTACGGCGTGGCTAGCTCGCCACTATCGCGATATCACCTCGGATTACGAAGACGCCTCGGTGCTTGCTTGCTGCGAGCTGAGCAAGGCAAACTATCTGGTGACCCATGACAAGCGCCTGGCTGCCCAGGCCAACATAGCCACCAAAACCGCCACGGAAATGGCCGACCTCATAACCCGCGCCCACGGGGATTAGCCTCCCTGACCAATGCGATGGCCCGGGTGCGATCCTGTGACAAGCTGCCCTGTTTGCGAAGATTGCGAGACATTTTCCGTGGTCTGACAGTTGCCTGTTTGTCAGCGATGCCCTAGCATCGACACAGAGCATGATTAGAGAACGCGCCCAACGGCGATGGTGCGGCGATGGCGATAAGGTGTCGCCCGGTCGAAAAGCAGAAAGGACTCCCATGGAAAACTTCGAATTCGTTTCCCCCACGCATTTCGTCTTCGGACGCGGAGCTGAAGAGCAGGTGGGCGAGAAGCTGGCGGCGGCCGGGGCCAAGCGGGTGCTCGTGCACTTCGGCGGCGGGAGCGCCGTGGCCTCCGGGCTCATCGACCGCGTGGGTGCCTCGCTGGACGCCGCGGGCATCGAGCATTTGGAGCTGGGCGGCGTGCGCCCGAACCCCGAGATCACCCTGGTGCGCGAGGGCGTGCGCCTCTGCAAGGAGGCTAACGTCGATTGGGTTCTCGCCGTGGGTGGCGGCTCGGTCATCGACTCAGCGAAGGCCATCGCCAACGGCGCCTGCGTGGAAGGCGACGTGTGGGAACTCTTCGAAACCAAGGCTACCGACCACGACGTGCTGCCCATCGCCGTGGTGCTCACCATCCCCGCCGCCGGCAGCGAGGCCTCGAAGAACACGGTCATCTCCAACGACGAGCTGGGCCGCAAGACCGGGTACGCCAACAACGCCCAGCGTCCGAAGTTCGCCTTCATGAACCCCGAGCTCACTTTCACCCTGCCGCCCTTCCAGACAGCCGCTGGCCTTACCGACATGTTCTGCCACCTGCTGGAGCGCTTCTTCGACGACCTGGGCGCGGTGCCTGTGACCGACAATCTGAACCTGTCGCTCATGAACACCATCCGCGCCGAGGCGCCGCGCGTGCTGGCCGACCCCGACAACTACGATGCCCGCGCCAACATCATGTGGGCCGGCATGCTCTGCCATCAGGGGCTCGCCGGAGTGGGCCGCCACGAGGACTGGGCCACCCACGGTTTGGAGCACGAGCTGTCGGCGCTGAATCCGGCCATCACCCATGGCGCCGGTCTCGCCGTCATGTTCCCTGCCTGGATGGAGTACGTGCACACCGAGAACCCGGCGCGCTTCGCCTTCTACGGCCAGGCGGTGTTCGGCCTCACGCCCACCGGCGACGTGGAAGCCGACGCGCTTTCGGCCATCGACGAGACGCGCTCCTTCTTCGCGAGCCTGGGGATGCCCACCACTCTTGCCGAGCTGGACGTGGAAGAGACCGACATCCCGAAGATGCTGCCGACGCTGGCCCAGAACAAGGGCATCCCCTTCGGCACCTTCAAGAAGCTGACCCTGGAAGACGCCGAGGCCATCTACAAGCTGGCGCTGTAGGGGGCGGGGTTCGGAAGCCTAATTCTCGAGCAGCAGTTCTCCGTTGTCGAGCTTCTCCTGCAAGTAGTCGCGGAAGTAAGGGAGGTCGAACCCCACGAGGCCGCGTGCGCGTTTGCCAATGATGCCGGCGTCGATAAGCCGCTTGCGGTACTGCGCCACGACGGAAGAGGAACGCCCCAGCCGCTCGACGAGATCGGCGATGCGGCTGTCCCCTTCATCTTCCAGCATAGCTGCGGCGAAACGAAGGTCGCCGGGGGAGAGCTCGGCGAAGGTGGCGTCCAAAATACGGTAGGTCATTTCCTGCTGTGCGATGGCGATACCGCGCGCGAAGTCGGCCGAATCGAGTGTGCTAGCCCGGGGATTTTCGTCCCAGGCGTAGTACCCGACAAGCTGGAGCATGAAAGGAAAGCCGCCGATGGACTCCGTCGCTGCAGTCAGCGCCGCTGCGTCAACGTTGCGGTTGCCTGCTTGGGCCGTGCGCACGAGCGCTGCGGAAACCTCGCCGTCGGGAATGCGGTCAAGCGCCCTGCGGTTCGAGCGCCGGAGAAACGACACGGTCTTGTTGTTGAGCAAAGATGAGATGTTGTGCGGCAGTCCCGCCATGAGGAGCGCTACCTTGCGCCCCTCCCGAACAAAGTGCTGGTAGAAGGCGGCAAGCTGAACCATTTCGTCGAGCGTCGGATCGACTTCGTCGACGGTGAAGAGCACGCCGACTCCTTGGGGGTGAAAGGATTCTCCTCGATGCCCACAATGCCTCCTTCTAAGTTTTACTAAGGAGTTCTAAGTTTCACTAAGTTTAACTAAGGAGTTCTAAGTTTCACTAAGTTTAACTAAGTTCTTCTAAGGAGTTCTAAGTTTCACTAAGTTTCTCGATTCGGAATGAGGTTGACTTTTCAGCTGCTGATGTCGGGATACCGTTACCTATATAAAAACGTGGTGAATCACAAAATTCTCCTATGCAAAAACGTGGTGATTTGCAAAAATAACCTATGCAAAAACGTGAATCACCCTGAAAGGATGCCATGAAGCGCCAGGCCATCGAAGATATGAAGCGCTGGAAAGAATCTCCTCGACGAAAGCCGCTCATCGTGAGCGGAGCCCGGCAGGTGGGGAAAACGTGGCTTATGAAGGAGTTTGGGCGAGCGTACTTCAGGGAAACGGCGTACATCACCTTCGATGACAATCCCCAGCTCATCGCCGCTTTCGAAGGATCGTTGTCGCCGAACAGGCTCCTTCCCATACTCCAAGCTGAAGCAGGCGTCCGCATCGACAAGCATACTCTGCTCATTCTTGATGAGATACAAGAATCCCCTCGCGCCATTCAATCGCTCAAGTACTTCAACGAGCAAACTCCCCATATTCCCGTTGTTGCGGGCGGATCGGCGCTCGGACTTGCGTTGCGGCGGGGGAAGCGAACGGAAAATAAGCCGCAGGCGCGGGCTTCATTCCCTGTGGGGAAAGTGAGCTTTCTCGATCTCTACCCTCTCAGTTTCCGGGAGTTTTTAGACGGTGTTGGTGAGGAATTGTTGGCTGAATTGGTGTCTGCTCTTGACTGGGATGCCATGGCCCCGTTCCACGACCGGTTGATCGAGCTGCTGAAACAATATCTATTCGTAGGGGGAATGCCGGAGGCGGTGCTTTCCTTCGCAGAAACGTCGGATCCAGCGGAGGCGCGCCGTGTGCACAGCGAGCTCTTGCGCTCCTACAACGCCGATTTCTCAAAGTATGCCGACGATGCGCTAGCAGAACGGATTCGTCGTGTCTGGCGGGCGGTGCCGACAAACTTGGCCAAAGAAAACCGTAAGTTTATGTTTTCCAAGATACGGGAGTCGGCGAGAGCCCGGGAGTACGAAGATGCTCTGCAATGGCTGACCGACACCTCGCTTGTGTGTCCCTCGAGTTGTGTGAGCGTGCCCGAGTCGCCTCTTGCGTCTCATGAAGACGAGGGAGTGTTCAAGGTCTATGTGCTCGATGTGGGTCTACTTGGCGCAATGTGCAACTTGAGTGCCCGAACTATTCTCGATAGCGAGGCGTTGTTCAGTTCATTCAAGGGGGCGCTTGCAGAGCAGCTCGTTGCCCAAGAACTGCTTGCGAGCGGCCAGGCGGGCAACAAAGTGGATACGGGCAACAAGCTGCACTATTTCATGAACCAGTCGACGCGCACCGAAATCGATTTCATCGTAGATGGAAACGAGCGAGTGCCGCAGCCCGTGCCCATTGAGGTGAAGGCTGGAACCAATCTGAGGGCGAAAAGCCTTGCCGCTTTCGTCAAAAAGCATCTCCCAGTACTGGCCTTGCGCACTTCGTTGGCCCCTTTCTCACGTGATGGAGTGATTAAGAACGTGCCACTGTACGCGTTCGGTGCCTATTTCCACAAGGAGATCGCAGGACAATGACAACGCTCAGGCTGCCACGCAGGGGAGGGAGATACGTGGCGGCCTGTATGGGGAAGAGCGACTAGACGAGAGTAGCCGGCGGTTTTGGCGACTATCCTTGTTCTCGCGCTATGCGGCTAGGTAAACCGCAGCAGCGTTGGCGGCGTTGCGGCCAGAGTTGACGTTGTTGTTCCCTCGCACGGCACAAGGCGCTCGGCAAGATCCTCGACGTGGGTAATTACCACCTGGAGAAGGGTTACGTCCGCGGTGCGACAAATGTCTCCCAAAAGTCCAACTTCCTCAACAAAAATGATCCAACTTCCGCAATGAAAACGATCCAACTTCCGCAATCACCTCGCTGACGTGGTATAGTAGGCGCACCGATCGATCATTGATGGAAGGGGCGCGCCATGGTGGAGAAGGACGAAGAGCGACAGGAGGGCTATTGGCCGCGCGTGGCCGACGCTGTGCTTCAGCGGGCGCTTCGGGCTTCCGGCGCCGTTCAGATCGTCGGCGCGAAATGGTGCGGCAAGACCGAGACGGCCAAGCAGCAGGCGCAAAGTGCTGTGTACCTCCAAGATCCCGACGAGGGTCCCTCTCTGGTCGCTTTGGCCGAAGTGCGCCCGTCGGTGCTCTTGGAAGGCGCCGAGCCGCACCTCATCGACGAATGGCAGATGGCGCCGCAGCTGTGGGATGCCGTCCGTTTCGCGGTCGACCAGGGGAAGGGCAAGGGCCGGTTCATCCTCACCGGTTCGGCTACGCCCAAGAAGAGACCGAAGCATTCCGGCGTGGGACGGATATCCCGTATGCATATGCGCCCCATGTCGCTCTTCGAATCCCGCGAGTCTACGGGCGCGGTCTCACTAGCGGGGCTCTTCGATGGTGCCGCCGAGGTGGGCGCCATATCTGATCGCTCCATCGAGGACATCGCCTTTGCGCTCTGCCGTGGCGGTTGGCCGGAGGCCGTGCTGGAAAGCGATCCGGAGATCGCCCTCGACCAGGCTAAGGATTACGTTGCCGAGCTGCTCGACTCGGACATCGACGAGATGGACGACAAGAAGCGCAACTCGACGTGGCTGCGGGCCATTCTGCGCTCCTATGCGCGCAACATATCCACCGAGGCGAGCCAGGCGACCATCGCAGCGGATATGGGAGGAGAGCCACCTTCGGAGAACACGGTCGCCGATTACCTCGACGCGCTCCGGCGCACCTACGTTACCGAGGACTTGCCGGCGTGGAATCCGGCGTTGCGCTCCAAGACCGCCGTGCGCACCAGCCCGACGCGGCACTTCTGCGATCCGAGCATCGGGGCGGCCCTGTTGGGCGCGTCTCCGCGGAAGCTCTTGCTGGACTTTAGTACCTTCGGGCTGTTTTTCGAATCGCTGTGCGTGCGTGATCTGCGCGTGTATGCGGCCAAGCTGCGGGGAACCGTCTACCACTATCGCGATAAGACGGGTCTCGAGGCCGACGCCGTCGTCGTCTTGGACGATGGTCGCTGGGGGGCCGTCGAGGTGAAGCTCGGCGAGAAGCAGGTTGAAGAGGGCGCGGCCCACTTGTTGAAGCTCGCCTCGCGTGTTGACGATTCCAAAGAGGGAGCTCCCTCGTTCCTTATGGTGCTCACGGGCCAGCAAGCGGCCTATTGCCGACCGGACGGCGTCTACGTCGTCCCGATAACCTGCCTGGCCCCGTAGCGAGAAGGTTGTCCAAAAGCCTTTCTCCGCCCTGTTGGGGCTCCGAAAGAGTCTCGGATTTCTCAGCTGGCGGTCAGAGCGCGTCGTTGCTGCGAGCCGTCGGCGCAGCGTCTTTTGGCCCTTCTCGTCGCCGATGATTTCGAGTCTCTGGAAGCAGGCGATATCGAGGTGCTTATCGCCGGCTTTGGAGGGCATTGCGCGGCTGGGCTCTCCGAGGTGTTCGGCACCGATTGGGCCGATGGGGCCATCGTCGAGGCTCTCGGATGCGGCGAGGCGGCAAAAAGGATGGGCCACTCTGCTGTTTCGTGGGACATGCTGGGCCCAGATGCCTTCCGTGTTGCCCGACAAAACGGCTGGCTGCTCGAGCGCGCCTGCGCAGCGAGCCTTGATCGACTCGCTGCCTCCGATGCTGAAGCAGGCTCCAATCTCGTCGAGAGCCTGCGGGTCTACGTGGCTTGCGGCGGTGACGCGAACGCGGCGGCTGAGCGCCTCTGCCAGCACCCCAATTCGGTGCGCAACCGCGTCAACCGTGCTCGCGCGGTGCTGGCGATGGAAGACGCCACGGACAAGCAGCTGTTCGCCTACCTGTCGATGATCTTCCTCTAGGCACCTCGCTTTCGCAGAGCGCTGCGTGCGACAGGGCGCGGCTCGTTTGCGCCGTGGGCGGCCGCAAGCCCCGTTGTGGGCGCCCACAACGGGCCGCCTGAGAGCCTGTGGCCGCCTCCATGTCCTGCCTCGGGTTCGCCTTTTATGCTGGACTCACGTTCCTAGCGGAGACCGTGGATCAGCGAGAAGGAGAACCCCCATGGAGATCAAGGATTTCGAAGTCGAGCAGTGGATGAACCTCTGGGAGACGAAGTGCACCCACAACGTCGCCGAGACGTGCGTGTACTCGCTGTCCCTCGACCAGCTCTTCGAGCTGACCGGCGGCGACAAGCAGGCGTTTCTGGACGCCTTCGCGGCGCGCCGCCTCACCTACGGCGACATCGAGGGTCGCCCCGACCTGCTTTCCGGCATCGCCAAGCTGTACCGCACCGTGGCGCCCGAGCACATCATCCCCACCCACGGGGCCGCCGGCGCCAACGCGCTCGTGCTCTCGACGCTGGTGAACCCGGGCGATCACGTAGTATCGGTCATGCCCACCTACCAGCAGCTCTACTCCATCCCCGAGATGTGCGGCGCTGCGGTGGACGTGCTGCATCTGGAGAAGGAGAACGGCTACCACGTGGACGTGGAGGCCCTGGACGCCCTGTGCACGCCGGAGACGAAGGTCATCTGCATCAACAATCCCGACAATCCCACGGGCGCCCTGCTCGACGGCGAGACGCTGCGGGCCATCGTGGAGGTGGCGCGCAAGAACGACGCGTGGCTGCACTGCGACGAGGTGTACCGCCACTTGAACCAGACCGACGAGTACGCCGAGTCGGTCGTCGACCTTTACGACAAGGGCGTCACCACCAGCTCCATGAGCAAGGTGTGGTCGCTGGCGGGCATCCGTCTGGGCTGGTGCGTCACCAAGGACGAACAGCTGCGCCGAGACCTTCTGTCCCATCGCGACTACAACCTCATCTCCTGCGGCTTGTTCGACGAGGCCGTGGGCGCCTACGCGCTGGCCCATGCCGACGCCATCCTCGACCGCAGCCGCCGTATCGTGCGCGAGAATTTGGTTACGCTTTTGGAATGGGTGGAATCGGAGCCGCACCTGTCCGTCGTTCCGCCCGAGGCCGGCACGACGGCGCTCGTCTACTACGACTACGACATCCCCTCCTACGATTTCTGCACCGATATGGTGAAGTTCAACGGTGCCTTCGTCACGCCGGGCGACTGCTTCGAGGAGCCGAAGAGCTTTCGCGTGGGCTACGGCTACTCCGACGATACGGCCAACTGAGCGAGCAACGGCGAGATCGAGCGCGGACTGGCTGAGGGCGCCTTCGGCCTGGATCATGTGCTCGGCGAGCTGGGAGACGTGCTGGTGGGGAAGGTGCCGGGCCGCACGAGCGCCGAGGACGTCACGGTCTTCGACTCGGCGGGCACCGCGCTGCTTGACATTGCCTGTGCCAAGATCGCCCTGGACGCCGCCGCGAGGCGCGGACTCGGCACCGTGGCAGAGCTCTAGAAGGTATTCTCAGGTGGTTTAGAGTTAATTCTGCGCCGTAGTGCTTTTTCCCATGGGCTTGTTACCAATCGGAAATACTAGACGCGTTATGGTGTGTCTGTTAGCGTCAATACAGGAAAGAGAGAGCTATGGGGCGTTTGACCGTTGAGGTGGCGGCGCGGGCCGATGCACGGACGGGGGAGTTCGTCGAGGCCTTCGCCCGACGCGTGGAAGCCATGCCGCCGGGCCAGTGTCCGGTGGGGCTCATGCTGGGACAGTTGCAGGCCTCGGCCGCGCAAACCTGCGGCAAGTGCACGCCGTGCGCCCAGGGCATGCCGAAAATTGAGGCGCTGCTGGGCGATGTGGCCGCCTTCCGCGCCACGGCGGCGACGGTGGATGAGATCCGAGATGCGGCCACGCTGCTGCGCGACACCGCCGATTGCGCCGTGGGCTGGCAGGCGGGGGCGATGGTGTTGGCGGGACTCGACGCCTTCGCCGAGGAGTTCGCCAGCCACGTGGATGCGGGCACCTGCGCTCCCGGCACGCGTCAGACGGTGCCCTGCGTCACGCGGTGCCCGGCCCATGTGAACGTGCCGGCCTACATCGCGCTGGCCGAGGAGGGCCGCATCGCCGAAGCGGTGAAGATGATCCGCAAGGACAATCCCTTCCCTACGGCCTGCGCGCTTGTGTGCGAGCACCCCTGCGAGGAGCGTTGTCGCCGCACGATGGTGGACGCGCCGGTGAATATCCGCGGCATAAAGAAGTACATTGTGGACACGGTGGCCGCCGATACCGTGGAAACCCCCGCGCCGCTGCCCGCCACGGGCAAACGCGTCGCGGTGGTGGGTGCCGGCCCCTCGGGGCTCACCTGCGCCTACTTCCTGGGGCTCATGGGTCATTCGGTGACGGTATTCGAACGTCGCAGTCGCCTGGGCGGCATGATGCGCTACGGCATTCCCGCTTATCGGCTGCCCCGCGAGCGGCTCGACGAGGATATCCGCGCCGTGCTGGGTGCCGGCGACATCGAGGTGCGTACGGGCTGCGACGTTCAGACGGACGAGATGCGCACGCTGGTGGACGAGTTCGACGCCGTGTACGTGGCCGTGGGCGCCCAGGGCGGCAAGACCCTTTCCATTGAAGGGGCCGATGCGGCCGGCGTTATGAGCGCCGTGGACGTGCTGGAGGCCATCGGCGACGAGCAGTATCCCGACTTCACGGGCAAGAATGTGGTGGTCATTGGCGGCGGCAATGTGGCCATGGACTGCGCTCGCACCGCCGTGCGCGCCGGTGCCGCCTCGGTCACCGTGGCCTATCGACGCCGCCTGGAGGACATGACCGCGCTGCCCTCCGAGGTGGAGGCGGCCATGATGGAGGGCGTGGAAATGCGCTGCCTGCAGGCGCCGGCCCGCATCGAGGCGAACGCAGAGGGGAACGCGACGGCGCTCATCTGCCAGCCCCAGCGCATCGGCGCGGTGCGCGGCGGCCGCCCGGCCCCAGTGCCGGCCGACAAGCCTGAGGTGCGTCTGGCCGCCGACCTCGTCATCATCGCCGTGGGCCAGGCTATCGAATGTGCCCCCTTCGAGGAGTTCGGCATGCAGCATGACCGCACCTACCTGTGCGCCGACGCGTGCCTGCAAGCGCCCGGCTTCGACGCCGTCTTCGTGGGCGGCGACTGCCAGTGGGGTCCCAAGACCGTCATCATGGCTATCGCCGCAGGCAAGACGGCGGCGGCCAACATCGACGAGATGCTGGGCTTCCGCCATCAGCTGGATTGCGGCGCCACCGTGCCGTCGGCGCACCCCAACGACCGCACCGCCTACGGGCGCGTGCAGGTGGCCGAGCGCCCGGCACGGGAGCGCAAGTGCGATTTCAAGTACGTGGAAGAACCGGTGAGCGCCGAGGAGGCCGCTCAGGAGTGCGGCCGGTGCCTGCGCTGCGACGTGTACGGCATAGGCGCGCTGACCGGAAGGGGGCTGGAAGCATGGTAGCCATTACGCTGAACGGTCGCGCCGTGGAAGCCCCCGAGGGCACCACGGTGCTGGAAGCGGCCACGGCGGCCGGCGTGCAAATCCCCACGCTGTGCTACCTGAAGGACTTGAACTGCATCGGCTCGTGCCGCGTGTGTTTGGTGGACGTGGAAGGCGAGGGGCTTGCGGCCTCCTGCAACACCGCCGTGCGCGAGGGCATGGTGGTGCGCACCGACACGCCGCAGGTAGCAGTGGCCCGACGGGCGAATCTGCAGGCCATCATGGATGATCACCGCGCGCTCTGCGCCACCTGCGTGCGCCAGGACACCTGCGCCCTGCGCGACCTTGCGAGCACCTTCAACCTGGCAGACGCCCCGGGCCCGCTGCCCGAGCCGGCGCCTTGGGACGCCGATTTCCCGCTGCAGCGCGACAGCAGCAAGTGCATCAAGTGCATGCGCTGCGTGGCCATCTGCGAGAAGGTGCAGCACTGCGCGGTGTGGGACTTCACGGGGGTGGGGCCGTCCACGAAGATCATCGTACGCGACAACCTGCCCATCGCCGAGGCCGGGTGCGCCCTGTGCGGCCAGTGCATCACCCATTGCCCCACCGGGGCGCTTGTGGCTCGCGACGACGTGAGCCTCATCATGGAGGCCATCCTGGATCCGGCGGTGGAAACCGTCGTGCAGGTGGCGCCGGCCGTGCGCACGGCCTGGGGCGAGGGCCTGGGGCTTTCCCGCGAGGAGGCGACGCCGGGACGCTTGGCCGCGGCCCTGCACGCCGTGGGCTTCGATCGCGTCTTCGACACCGACTTCGCCGCCGACCTCACCATTATGGAAGAGGGCAGCGAGTTCGTGGAATTCCTCGGCTCCGACGCGCCGCGCCCCATGTTCACGAGCTGCTGTCCCGGCTGGGTGCGCTTCGTGAAGCAGCACTACCCGCAGTTCACGGCCCAGCTTTCCAGCGCCAAGTCGCCGCACCAGATGATGGGTGCCGTGGTTAAGAACACGCTCGCCGCCGAGGCCGACGAGGCTGGCAAGCGGCTGTTTGTCGTGTCCGTTATGCCCTGCGTGGCGAAGAAGTACGAGTGCGACGTGCCGGAGCTTTCCACGGTGGTCGGCGCGACCCGGGGGGCTGGCGCGAGTGACGCGGGCCTGGTGCCCGACGCGCCGGTCGCGCCCGAGCTGGCGGCCGAGGCCGCGCCCGACGTGGACGCCGTGCTCACGGTGCGCGAATTCGGCCGCCTGCTGCGCCTGGTGGGCGTCGACTGCACAGCGCTTTCCGAGGCGCCCTTCGACAACCCGCTGGGGCTTTCCACCGGCGCGGCCACCATTTTCGGACGCACCGGCGGCGTCATGGAGGCGGCCCTACGCTCGGCAGCCTTCCTCATCACCGGCGAGAACCCCGATTTCAGCGCCTGCGATACCACGGCCGCCACGCCGGAGACGCCTTGGATGTCCCGCGAGCTTGCCATTGGCGACGCCACGGTGCGCATCGCTGTGGCCAGCGGCCTGGAGAATACGTCGAAGCTGCTGGACGCGTTGGAATCCGGGGAGGCCGCCTTCGACTTCGTAGAAATCATGGCATGCCCGGGCGGATGCGTGGGTGGTGGCGGCCAGCCCATCCAGTTCAACAGCGAACTGGCCCAGGCGCGGGCCGGCGTGCTGAACCGGCTCGACGCCGCGGACAAGCTGCGCTACTCCCACGAGAACCCCGACATCGCGAAGCTGTACGCCGATTGGATCGGCGAGCCGCTGTCGCATACGGCCCACGAGTGGCTGCACACCGACCAGGAGAGCTGGCAGATTTGATAGCAACATTGGTCGCGAAGCTTGTGAGCGAGCATACTCTTTCCCTGGACGAGTACGCGGCGCTTATCGATGCCCGGACCTCGGCGCTGGCTGATGAGCTGGCTGGTCGTGCTCGGGAGACGTGCGAGGCCGCTTACGGAGACGCGGTGTTCGCGCGCGGGCTCATCGAGTTCACGAACGTCTGCAAGAACGACTGCTACTACTGCGGCATCCGGCGCAGCAACCGCGCCTGCGAGCGCTACCGCCTGGCTCCCGAGCAAATTCTGGCCTGTGCCGATGCGGGCTGGCAGGCAGGCTTCCGCACCTTCGTGCTGCAGGGCGGGGAAGATCCGGCGGCCACCGACGAATGGCTGGCCGGCGTGGTGGCGGACCTGAAGGCGGCCTATCCGGGCTGCGCCGTCACGCTGTCGGTGGGGGAGCGCTCGCGGGAAAGCTACCGGCACCTGCGCGCCGCCGGGGCCGACCGCTACCTGCTGCGCCATGAGACGGCCACGGCCGCCCATTACCGGCAGCTGCACCCGGCGGCCATGACGCTTCAGCGCCGCATGGCGTGCCTGTCCGACTTGCGAGAGGCCGGGTTCGCCGTGGGCGCCGGCTTCATGGTGGGCTCCCCCTTCCAGACGACGGAGCACCTGGCGGCCGACCTCGCGTTCATCCAGGAGTTTCGCCCCGAAATGTGCGGCATCGGGCCGTTTGTGCCCCATCGCGACACCCCCTTTGCCGCCGAGGCACCCGGCACGGTGGAGCTTACCTGCTACCTGCTGTCCCTCGTGCGTCTGGCGCATCCGACGGTGCTGCTGCCGGCTACCACGGCCCTGGAAGCGCTGGATCCCCGCAGCCGCGAGAAGGGCATCCTCGCTGGCGCCAACGTCGTGATGCCGAACTTGTCGCCGCCCGAGCGCCAGGGCGATTATGCGCTCTACGACGGCAAGCCCCGCTCGTCGGCCGATGCGGCCCGCAAATGGGCCGACCTGGCGGCGCGGCTTGAGCCCTTGGGGCGCCGCCTTGTGGAAGACCGCGGCGATCCCGCTGCAGCCTGGGCTTCGGTTGTAGGTCCTGCTGCGGCATCGGTTGTCTCGCCCGCTCGGGGCGCTGTGGTACTGGCAGCAGCGTCGCGCCCGGTTTCTGCCGCCGCCGCTACCGCGCCTGGTTCGTCTTCCGCCGCTTCCTTTCCTTCGACCTTCCCCCCTGTCCCTTCAACGAAAGTGAACCCCTCATGAGCAGCTACAACGTGCGCTCGCCCCGGGCCGACGAGTTCATCAACCACGAGGAAATCTTCGACACCCTGGCTTACGCCGAGGCGCACAAGAACGATGCGGCCCTGGCTCGTTCCATTCTGGAGAAGGCCCGGGCGAACCTGACGCCGGCCCACGACCACGGCACGACGCTCACCCATCGCGAGGCCTCGGTGCTTCTGGCCTGCGAGGATCCGGAGGTGAACGCCGAGATCCGCCAGCTGGCCCGCGACATCAAGCAGGCCTACTACGGCAACCGTATCGTGCTGTTTGCTCCGCTGTACCTTTCTAACTACTGCGTGAACGGGTGCCTGTACTGCCCCTACCACGCGAAGAACCGCGACATCCCGCGTCGCAAGCTCACGCAGGAGGAGATCCGCGCCGAGGTCGTCGCCCTGCAGGACATGGGCCACAAGCGCCTGGCCATCGAGGCGGGGGAAGATCCGATCCATAACCCCTTGAGCTACATTCTGGAGAGCCTTGAGACCATCTACGGCACCAAGCACAAAAACGGCGCCATCCGCCGCGTGAACGCAAACATCGCTGCCACCACGGAAGACGCCTACCGCCAGCTGAAGGCCGCGGAAATCGGCACCTACATCCTGTTCCAGGAGACCTACCACCGCGCCCGCTACGAGGAGCTGCACCCCTCGGGCCCCAAGGCCGACTACGCCTGGCACACCGAGGCCCACGACCGCGCCATGGCCGCCGGCATCGACGACGTGGGGCTCGGCGTGCTGTTCGGCTTGGAGGGCTACGCCTACGAGTTCGCCGGCCTGCTCATGCACGCGGAGCATTTGGAAGCGGTGTTCGGCGTGGGCCCGCACACCATCTCGGTGCCGCGGGTGAAGCCGGCGAGCGACATCGACCCCGACGCTTTCGACAACGGCATTCCCGACGAGATGTTCGAGAAGATCATCGCGCTCATTCGCATCGCCGTGCCCTATACGGGTATGATCATCTCCACCCGCGAGTCGCAGGCGGTGCGCGCGGCGGCGCTTCAGCTGGGCGTCTCGCAGATCTCCGGCGGCAGCCGCACGAGCGTGGGCGGCTACGGGGAAGAGACGCGGCCCCACGACACCGAGCAGTTCGACGTGTCCGATACGCGCACCCTGGACGAGGTCATCGGCTGGCTCATGGACGAGGGCCACCTCCCCAGCTTCTGCACTGCCTGCTACCGCGCCGGCCGCACCGGCGACCGCTTTATGGAGTTCTGCAAGAGCGGCCAGATCCAGGACTTCTGCCAGCCGAACGCCCTGCTCACGCTGGGAGAGTACCTGTGCGACTACGCCAGCCCCGCGGTGGCGGAGAAGGGGTGGAAGATGATCGACACCGAGCTCGCCCGCGTTCCCGACGACCGCCGCCGCGCCCTGGCCGCCGACTACCTCGCCCGCGTCCGCACCGGCGAGCGCGACTTCCGGTTCTAGGAGGAGTCCGCATGTCTCTGAACGATACCCCTTCCGGCGAGCGCGCCCACATCGTCTTTTTCGGCGTGCGCAACGCCGGCAAGTCCAGCCTGGTGAACGCGCTGACGAACCAGACCGTCTCCGTAGTGTCCGATGTGGCCGGCACCACCACCGACCCGGTGCGCAAAGCCATGGAACTGGCGCCGGCCGGTCCCGTGCTCATTGTTGACACTCCAGGTATCGACGACGCCGGCGACGTAGGCGACCTGCGCGTCCAGCGGGCCGAGGCCGCCCTGAACGAGGCCGACGTGGCTGTGCTCGTGGTAGATGCCACACGCAGCCTCACCCCTTTCGACGAGAAACTCCTCGCCGCCTTCCAAACGCGCCGCATTCCCTATGTGATTGCGGAGAATAAGGCCGATTTGCTTGCGGAAAGCGGGCGAGCCGGCGCTGCGGAGTCGTCGCTGCCTTCGCCGCGCCCGGGGACGGACGCTTCGGATAGCGAGCCCCTCTCGGAAGGCGCTGACCACAACGCCACGGCCTCCGCCGAAAACGATGGCGCTTCCGCACGGGCCGCCCGCGTGCGCGTGTCGGCGCTGACGGGGGAGGGGCTGAGCGACCTGAAGCGCGCGCTTGCCACCCTGGCCACTGGTGCAGTGGAGGAGCGGCGGCTCGTGGGCGACCTGCTTACGCCCGGTGACGTGGTGGTGCTTGTCATCCCGCTGGATTCTGCCGCGCCCAAGGGTCGCATCATTCTGCCCCAGCAACAGGTCATGCGCGACGCGCTGGACGCCGGCGCCTTCCCCTGCGCCACCGGCGTGGAAGGCCTGCCCGACCTGCTGGCCGCCCTCGCCCGACCGCCGCGCCTGGTGGTGACCGACTCCCAGGCCTTCGGCGAGGTGGACGCCCTTTTGCCGGCGGATGTGCCGCTCACATCGTTTTCCATCCTCATGGCCCGCTACAAGGGCGACTTGGCCGCTCAACTAGAAGCGGTACGCGCCCTGGAAAGCCTCACCGACGAGGACACCGTGCTCATCGCCGAGGGCTGCACCCACCACCGTACCTGCGAGGACATCGGCACGGTGAAGCTGCCCCGGCTCATCCGCGTCATCAGCGGCGCAGACCCGCAGTTCGCCTTCACCTCCGGCCGCGACTTCCCCGACGATCTTTCCCCCTATGCCGCCATCGTCCACTGCGGCGGCTGCACCTTGAACGCCCGCGACATGGCCTCGCGCCTCCAGCGCGCCCGCGCCCAGCAGGCCCCCTTCACCAACTACGGCATGACCATCGCCTGTGCCCACAACATCCTCCCCCGCGCCCTCGTCCCGCTGGAATGAAGCTGCTACGCGAGAGGAAAAGCGGTCAAAAACCGTGTGCAGACTGCACGGGTGCCCCTCGCTAGGTCGTTACTGGCCAAAAACGGCGCGCAAACTGCACAAGCGTCTGCAAACTGCACAAGCGTCTCATGATTAAGCCGCTGTTGGCCAAAAACCATGCGTGAACTGTATATAAAGGGGCGTGCCTGACGCTTTTTGGCCAAAAAACCCGCGACAGCTGCAGTATCGGTCCGCGATTTTGAAGGCGTCGCTTCCCGCGTGTCAAGTTTTACCAGGTCAGAATCCCGTTGTAGCGAACGTGCGAGCGCGGAGGAAAGCGAAAGGAGAAAAAGAGCCCTCCGAAAAGCAGTCAGCGCGTATTTTTTGGCCATTTGACGAAAGCGCGGCGAGGCTCGTCTCATCTAGCTTGGCGAGCTTAAGACCATCGACAGGTGCCTGTACGCGGCGAGGCGCTAGAGGAACTTCGTCTCGTCCAGCTTGGCGAGCACCCACCGGTTCAGCCGGATGACGGGGCGCCGCAGGACGAGGCCGAGAATGAGGCTCGGCACCAGGATGGCCGCGAGCAGGCCCATCTGCACAAGGTACTGGTCGCCGTAGATGCCGGCCATGGCTCCTTCCAGCGCCGGCATGGAATGGGCGAAGGGCAGCCACGGGTAAATCTCCTGGAACAGCGGAGCCGACAGCATCTGCACCGGCATGAGGCCGCCGGCGCCGGCCAGCTGCAGCACGAGACCGATGATGGCGAGCGCCTTCCCGATGTTGCCGAAGGACACCGTCAGCGTGTATACCAGGTTCGTGAACACCACCGATGCCAAACAGCACGCCGCCAGATACAGCCAGAAGTGCTCGCATTCCACGCCGAGGAAGAACACGTTGCCGAGTCCCACGATGAGCGCTTGGGCGAGTCCCAGCAGGCAGAACACCCCGTAGCGACCGAGGTACAGCTCGGCCGCCCGCGGCGCGCGCCCGAACTTTCGTGTCAGGGCGGCCTGGCGCGCGGGGGAGACGGACACGCTCATGAGAGCCACCATGAAGATGGCGCCGATCCACAGGGCGAGGGAGGTGTAGAAGGGGCTCATGGCGCTGCCGTTGTCGGCCATGGGGTACACCGCGTGGCGCTCGAGGTGCGTCGGCGCGGCGAGGAATTGGGCGATGGCGGCCGGGTTGTCGCCGATGATGCGGCGCACCTCGTCGATATCGCCGGTGTCCAGGGCGTGCCGCAGGTCGTCGCGGGCCTGGGCGAGCTGGCTTTCCGCCGTGCGCAGCGTTTCGGCGGTCTTGCGCAGCGACGCCTCGGCGCCGGCGAGGTTCGCGGCCAAGGAATCGGTGGCGTCGCCCAGGCTGTCCGCCGTGTCCTTCAGCGAGTTGGCCAGGGTTTCGGTGTCGGCGCCCACCTTCTGCAGGCTGTCGGACAGCGACGCCAGCTCGCCCTTCAGCTGGTCGTTGTAGGTGCTTTCCGAATCGTTCAAGCCGGCCCGCGCCTGGTTGATGCTGTCGGTCACCTTGGTGTGCGCCTCATCGATGGATGCTGCGTCGCTTCCGATGGCGCTCTCGGCGGTGGCGAGGTTCACCTCTAGCGTGCCCAGTTGGGTGATGATGCGGTCAAGGGCGCCGACGGCCGGGCTGTCCGGGTCGGGTCCGGCCAGGGTGTCGCGCATGGTCTGGTAGGCCTGGGCGAGCCCCTGCACGTCCGAGCGGCAGGCGGCCAGGACGTCCTGGGCCGCAGCTGGGTCGTCTTTCATGGCGGCGAAGGCCTCATCGGCGGCGCGGGCCACAGCGTCGTAGCTGGCGTCGGCAGTTGTGAGCGCCTTCTCGGCTGCGGTGCTCGCGGCGGAAAGCCCGTCCTGGGCGCTCGTCAGCCCGTCGCGCGTTTCGCTCACCAAAGGCGCCGTGGCATCCGGTGCCTTCCCTGCCTCCTTTAGAATGCTTGCCGTCGCATCTACGAGCGAGGTGGTGGAGCTCATGAGGTCGGCGTAGGCCTGGGCCTGGTCAGCCGCCGCACCCACTTCGCCCACGGCCTCGCCAAGGCGCGACCCCAGCGTCTGCGCGTAGGTGAGAATGCCCTCCCCGCTCATGAACGAGGTGAGGCTGCTCGTGGTGCCCAGGGCCACCGATGCCACGGTTTCCGTGAACGTCTCGTCGATGGTCTCCTGCAGGGTGCTCGCGCCTGTCGCCGTCACACGCTGGGCGATGGCGTTCTCCTTCTCGTTGTCGTAGTAGATGATCTTCGGCTCGGTGATGTCGTCGGTAAACACGGTCATGAGGTCGCGCGAGAACTCCTTCGGGATGACGAGCGTCGCGTAATACTCGCCAGAGCGCACGCCGCGCGCGGCCTCGTCAGCGCTGACGAACTGCCACGCGAACTGATCGTTGGCCCGCAGTTTGCCGATGATCTGCTCGCCGGCATTGATGGGCGTCGGGATGAGGTTGGAGGTATAGCCGGCATCTTCCGAGGCCACGGCCACCTTGATGCTGCCGGTGTTGCTGTAGGGATCCCAGAAGCCGAGCGTCGTGAACCAGGCGTACATGGGCGGCACGAGCGCGAGCCCCATCACCACGATGGCAGCAATGACGTTCCGGAAGAGGCTCCGCACATCACCGATGAAAATGTCCCAAATCACCCTCACGCCGAATCACCACCGATTTGCCCGCTGGCGCGCTTCTGCAGTTCCTCGGTGCTCAGGTTCGCCAGGGCGAGCTGGTGCGCGAGGTTGGTGTCCAGGTATGAAATCACGATGAGATACGTGTCCACCACGATGACCCCCACCACCATGGCCATGAGCATCATGACGCGCGCATCCACGTCGGCATGCACCAGCACCATAATGGCGAAGGTGACAAGCGGCTGCGCGACAAGCGCCACCCAGCCGATGCGCCGCAGCACCGGGTAGGCGCGGTGGAAACGCTCGGCTCGGGCGATGAGAGCCTGGCGGAAGGCGTCGATGTTCAGCAGCGCGCGGACGAGCGTGCGCGTGCGGTATCGGGCGGGCGTCTGCCCCGCGGCTTTGGCGCTGGCCGTGACCGGCTCGGCCAGAAGCAGGTCGGTTGCTCCCAGCTTCTCGTCGAACATGAGGTTCAAATTGAAATCGCAGCGCCCGATGCCCAGCCCGATGGCGAACCCCAGGGGCACGAACAAAAGTCCCAGCAGCAACATGTCGTGCAGGTAATCCATCGCGTAAAAGCCGCCGATGGCCTCGCGCATGGCGTCGATGGAATAGGTGAAGGGCAGAAGCGGGTGAATGACCTGGAAAAAGTCCGGCATCATCTCGATGGGGAACATGCCCGAGGAGCCGGGAATCTGCACGATGAGCAGAATGACCGCGATGGCCTTCCCGATGTGCCTAAATGCGTAGGCCAGCGCGAACATGAGGTTCACGTCCACGAACACCGTGAGCAGCCCCGCGCCGATGAAGGCCGCCGGACTTTCGCACTGAATCCCGAGGGCCAAATCGCCCACGCAGCAGACGAGCCCCATGGCCAGCCCGCACACCACGTAGAACAGCCAGCGTCCGAAGTAGGCCTGCACGGCGGTGAACTTCGGCAGCCCCTCCGGATCGACGCGCAGCTTCACCATGGCCATGAGGATGAAGCCGGCCACCCACAGGGCCAGGTTCGTGAAGAAGGGGGCAACACCGCTGCCGTAGTTCTTCACGGGATACACCAGTTGCGTGTCCAGGGCCACGGGCGCGGCCATGAAGGCGCCGATCTTTCCCGGGTCGGCCTTCAGGTATTCCGCCAAGTCCTTCACGGTGGCGGAGTTCTGCAGCGCGGTCAGGCCGGTGAGCGACTGCTCCAGGTTCGTCTCCATGGTGCCCAGGGAATCGGACGTGGTGGAAAGCGAGGTCTCGGAAGAGGTCAGCGTGTCGCTGAGCTGCCCCAAAATGGCCCGCGCCTCGGCGAGCGAGGGAGTGAGCCCGCGCAGGGCCCCTTCCAAGGTGCCGCAGGCTTCCACCAGGGAATCCAGGCTGGTCGTGATGTCTGGCAGCACGCTGTCCTGGAAGGTGGCCGCGGTGGCGCGAATAGTTTCAGAGGCTGATTGCGCCGCCGTATCCAGCGCGCTCGCCTCGGTTTCCAGGGAGTCGGCCGTGGAAGCCAGGTCGTCTGAGGCCGTGCGCAGGGCGTCGGTGGTGGTCGTCAGCCGCTCGTTGGCGGCCCGGGCTTCGGAGAGAGCTTGCGCGATGGCCGGATCAGCGCCGGCCGCTCCGGCCTGGGCGGTGAGGTCGCTCACGAGCGTCTTGTTGTCGGCCAGCAGCCCCTCGGCCGTGGCGAGGGCCGTATTGGTGGCCGCCTCGGCCGCTGCGACATCGCCGCTCACAGTGCCCAAGGCGCGCTGGGCCTGCGCAGCGGCGCTCGACAATTGCAACGCTCCGTCGGTGGCGTTCTTGGAAAGCGCCGTTCCGTACTCGTTCACGGTGCTCCGCGCCTTCGCGAGCAGTTCCTTCGATTGCCCGATGGCCTCCAGCAGATGTGGCACATCGTCTTGAAGCCCCGCCAGAGTATCGTCGGCGCGAGCGACGGACGTCCGCGTGTCGTCCACGGTGCCGACGAGTCCTTCCAGGGTCGCGCGGGTTTCGCCCACGGTCTCCTTGGCGCTGCGAACGCCGGCGGTGAGGCTGCCCTCGGCGGCGTCGGCCTTCTCTTCCGCCTCGGCCCCCACCTTCTGGGTCGTTTCCACCACCTTCTCCGACACCGTCTTCACGAAGTTCTCGTTGACGGCCGCCTCGACGGCGTTGGCCGCCGCGTCGGTCACCTTGGGCGCGATGGAGGAGGGCTTCTCGTTCACGTAGTAGTCGATGGTCGGCTGGGTGAAGTCGCCGGTGAACACGCTGGCGAAGTCTTCGCTGAAATCCTTCGGGATGACGAGTGCCGCCCAGTAGCGTCCCTCGTAGACGCCATTTATGGCCGCCTCGGCGTCGGTGAATTCCCAGCCCATCTCGTGGTTGTCGTGCAACTGGGCCACCACCTGTGCGCCCACGTCCAAATGCCCCGTCTCAGGGCTGTCGGCCCCCGCATCCTCGTTGGCCACGGCCACCAGCACATCGGCCGTGTTGCTGTAGGGGTCCCAGTTGGCCGCTACCACGTACCAGGCGTAAGCCGACGGCATGACGATCATGCCCAAGGCGATGACGAGCGCCACGGGGTTGCGCAGCACCCGTTTCACATCCCGCGCGAAGATGGCGAAGATCACTCCCAGGTATGTCCGCATTCGCTTCAGCATATGCGCCCGCTTGCGCCTTTCTCTGCCCGTTTGCTGACCTTGCTTGTAATGAGAAAAGTTTCCCACATCAAGTTCTCTGCGCCACGGACAGCGGGGGATTGTCGCTATGCTGAAACGGGTGCTGCGTCTGACGATAAAGTGACGCGCTCCGGTCGCCGCTTGCCCCCGCCGAACTTCGTTCTTGCTCTGCGGCAAGGGGCGAAGCCTCACCGAAGCGGTTGCCCGCGCTGCCCGTTTGTCGCCGTGTTGTGGCTTGAGTTGCGATGCCGTTGCTTTACACTACGGGCAAGCAACGAAGCGTCGAAGGAGGCGCCCCGTGATGCAGGCCGACGCGCAGGAGGTTGCGCCGCCTGTGAACCTGAAGGAAAGGAGGCCCTCCGTGGCCGATCGCAACATTGAGAACGCGAGCACCGAGGTGCCGGAGATTCCCGACGAGCTGGAACGCGTGCTCGTCTTCGCCCTGGACGAGGCCAAAGAGAAGATCGAGGGCGGCGAGGACGTCATCCCCTTCACCACGCTCGTCGTGAAGGACAATCTGTTCATCGAGTCGCACCCGGGCGATTCCGCCGAGGAGTGCTTCGAGGCGGCCGAGAAGAACGTGCGTGGCGCTCGCGGGGCCGACTGCTACGCCTTCTGCTACGACGGCTACATTGAAACCGACGATGGCGTGAAGGATGCGCTCATTGCTGAGGGCGGCGTGCCGGGTGCCGATGAGGGTTACGCCATCGCCTACCTGTATGAGGTCGATGACGAGGGCGCTTATACCTTCGAATCCGAGGCCGCCTACATCGGCGAGGCCCCGAACTTCATGGCGGCCCTGAAAGAGCCGGTCGCCTACACCGACGACGAGATCGACGAGCGCTACCGCGACGAAGATGACGCCGAAGAGGGTGCCGAAGTTGCCGAGGCCGCCGACCTCGCCGAGGCTGCTGAAGAGGCTGTGGCCGTGGTTGATGCGGAGGATGCTACGGAATAGTTTGACCGCGGCTCTGCCTGAGTCGATAGGTTTGAACCGAGCGCCAGCTCATGTCTTTGTGGCAGAGCTGGCGTATTTTGTTTGCGGCTTAGGATATGTTTGCCGGATTTTGCCTCTCGATAGAAATAGATGTGAGTTTCGAGCATAGCGAAGGAGAATTTCGGAAATAGATGCGAGTTTCGGGCGTAACGAGGGAAGGCTTCGGAAATAGATGCGAGTTTCGGGCGCGATTTGGACAAAATCAGCGCGTGCGGTGCGAAATGATGCTCGAAACTCTCATCTACTTCCGGATTTGGGCGGTCACTGTGAGATTTGCCCGGTTCGGCTGCTCGAAACTCGCATCTATTTCCAGAATTCAGCAGACGCAGAAAACTGATGCCTACAAAAAAAGCCGGCGGAACTCCGATCCAGTTCCACCGGCTTGTGCCAACAGGGTTGGCAGGTTGCTCATCGTCGCGAGCACGGCGCTTGTTTCAAGGGCAGCGCCAAAAAAGAAGTGAGGCGGCAAGGGGGGGTGCCTCGCCGCCTCGGAGGAGGGGGTAGCGGCATCGAGTGCCGCATTCTGCTTTCAAGGGGATTGAAGCAGAGCGATGGAAGCAGGGGAACTTCCAAATCGCTGAAACGAATTATAGGTCAAGACTTGTTTTGGTCACCATAATGTGCTTCATTTTCCACGAAGAACGGCATCATTTCGGCGGTGAGTAGCATATAACCCCTTGTCAGAGCCCGTTTACCTGCGTCAGAAGCCCGTTCGCCCTCTGAGAATTTTCTTCACATTCAATAAGAAAGTTTCAGATTGCCCGTCTCCCTCCTTTCCGAACCTTTTATCTTCCTTCGTTGATGCAGGGCCCTCGGCATCGGAAAACGCCTTCTGGATGTACGAAACGATGCGCAGGATGCACGGCGGTGTTATGGACGAATAAGAATGTCACCCCCCTGGTTGTTTGATTTTGTCACCCTCTAGGACGCAGGATGCACGGCGGTCGCAAAAGATCATTTGGAAGGGGTTCATGTCGAAAAAGGTTTATCCCTCAAGCAATCTTGTATCATGGAAGGCAGCAAATTCGTGGAAAGGAACTCCTCATGGCCGATCTCGCGCTGCGCTTTGGCAAGGACATGCTCGTCGTTTCGTCGCCGATTCAGGAGGCCCTGCGTCGGGCCGGCATCGAGTCGGTGTGCGATCAGGCGCTCGCGCTTTTGGTGGAGCCGGAAACCATCGAAGAAGCTTACCGCATGGAAACGGTGGCCGGCCCGCAGTGTATGGTCACCCCCGTGGCCGATTTCACGTCGGCTCGCTTGGTGGCCGTTGGTGCCGAGGGCAAAGGCGAAGCGCTGGCTGAGGCGGCTCTTGCGGTCATGGCGGAGTTCAAGCCTCAGCACACGCTTGTGGAAATCGCCCCCTGCGGTTTGCCGCTGGATCCCGACTCCAAGGCGTCGCTTGTGGAAAATCGCGACCAGTACGCTCGTGCGGCGCAATTCTTCGATGGCCGCACCTTTGATGCGTTCTTTTTGAACGGGTTCACGACGGCCGATGATCTGAAGTGTGCGCTCATGGGCCTGCGCAAGGTGACTGATGCCCCCATCATTGCTTCGGTGGATGTGCAGGGTGACGGCGGCTTGGCGAGCGGCCGGGGCACCTGGCGCGAGGCCGTGGAAGTGATGGCGGAATACGGCGCGGCGGTGGCCGGCTTCTCCACGCTGGCCACCCCTGATCAGGCGCGCGGTTTGGCCGATGCGGCCCGCGAGACACTGGAGGCGCGCGGAGCGGATTTATGTCTCATGGCCACGCTGCAGGTGTTCCAACGCGACGCCAAGCAACAGGGCCCCACGACCGAGAACCCCTACTACAGCCCCGACACCATGATGCCCGCGGCCCTTGAGCTGCGCGCGGCTGGCGTCCAGTTCCTGCGCGCCGCCGGTCAGGCGACCCCGGCTTACACCGGGGTGCTGGCCGCCACCGTTGCGGGCCTCGATGTGGCGCCGGTCCTGTAACGTTCTCGCCGAGAAGCCGCGTTGCCCATGAGCACCCTGCCATACCAAGGCCGTTGCGCCTTTGCGTCTCTGCATCCCGCGGTGACGCTCGGCTTCTTCGCGGGGGCTATCGTGCTTTCCATGGTGCTTGCGAACCCCATTTGTCAGGTGATGTCCGTTCTTCTTGCGGCGGCCTGTTATCTGACGTTTCGTGGCCGTGAGGCTTGGCGCTTCATCGCGGGACTCACGGCGGTGCTGCTTGTGGTGACGCTGTCGGCGCCGCTGTTCAACACGCAGGGCGCCACGGTGCTCCTCCGCTGGTGGGGTGGCCGTCCTTACACGTTAGAAGCGCTGGCTTTGGGCGCCTCCACGGGGCTTATGCTCGTGGCCATGATGCTGTGGTTCGCCTCCTTTCACCTGGTCATGACTTCGGACAAGTTTACTTACCTGTTCGGCCGCGCTATTCCGGCGCTGTCGCTGGTGCTCACCATGGTGCTGCGCCTCGTGCCAAGTTACCGCCGCAAAGCCGACGCCCTCATGACGGCACGGGCTTGCATTGGGAAAGGCCCGGCGGAAGGCGCCTCCGTGGCGGCGCGCGTGCGCGACGGGGGCAGTGTCCTCTTGTCGCTGTCGGCCGACGCTTTAGAAAGTGCCGTGGTGGCCGCCGATTCCATGACGGCTCGTGGCTTCGGGCTGTCGGGGCGCACTCACTTCGCGCTCTTCCGCTGGGAGGCGCGCGATACGGTGCTGGTCGTGGCGATGGGCGCGCTTGTCGCTGGGGCGGTGGTTGCGCTCGTGCAGGGAGGGTTCGCGGTCACGTACTTCCCGACAATCGTATGGCCCTCTGCGGGAGTGGCCGTGCTTATGGGGGCCGTTTGCTATGGCGCTTTTCTGGCTATTCCTGCGGTTATCAATTGCGGAGGGAGGGCGTTGTGGCGTTATTCGCTTTCGAAGAGCTGACGTTTCGCTACCCGGAGGCGCCCCGCGATGCCCTTCGCGATGTTTCTGTGGCCATCGAGCCGGGCCAGTTTGTGCTGGTATGCGGTCAGAGCGGCTGCGGGAAGACAACGCTCTTGCGCCAGTTCAAGTCGGCGCTCGCTCCCCATGGGCACCAAAGCGGACAGGTGCTGTTCGATGGCGTGCCTCTCGCCGACGTGCCCGAGCGCGAGCAAGTGGCCCGCATCGGATTCGTCATGCAAGACCCCGATGCGCAGATCGTGACCGACAAAGTGTGGCACGAGCTGGCCTTCGTCTTGGAAAGCCTCGGCTGCGACGAGCGCACCATGCGCTTGCGCGTGGCGGAGATGGCCAGCTACTTCGGCATCCAGCACTGGTTCCATAAGAACGTGGGCGAGCTTTCGGGCGGCCAGAAGCAGCTGCTGAACCTAGCGTCGGTCATGGCGGCCCGGCCCGATGTACTGGTGCTGGACGAGCCCACGAGTCAGCTGGATCCCATTGCCGCCAGCGACTTTCTGGCTACGGTACACCGGATCAATCGCGAGCTAGGGACGACGGTGGTTATGAGCGAGCATCGGCTGGAAGAGGTGTATGGGCTGGCCGACCGCGTGGTGGTGCTGGAGGAGGGGCGCGTCGTCGCCGACGGGGAGCCGCGGGCTGTTGCGGGCCAGCTGCATCGGGCGGTCAGCCCCATGGCATTGGCGCTGCCGGCGGCGGCGCGGATCGCTTGGGGTGTGGAAGGTCGGCTGGGTCGTCGCAGTGGGGAAGGGGCGCCGTGCGATCGACCGGGTTGCGCCGACGGGGAGGGGGCGCCGTGCGATCGGCCGGGCCGCCGCAGTGGGGAGGGGGCGCCGTGCTCAGACAGCATTGAAGTGCAGGGCTCTTCGAGGGTCGCTGACGTTTCCGTATGCACTTCAATGAACTGCGCGCGGACCCCCTCCCCACTGCGGCGGCTCTACTCTTCCATAGTTGAAGAGGGAGTGGCTTTGCAGGTTGAAGTTCCTCTTACGGTGCGGGAGGGGCGGGCTTGGTTGGCTCGTGAGGTAGCCGTCCATCCGCCTCGTCGGTGGGCGCTTCCGGCGGGGGAGGCTTGCGACTCGGCGTCTGCGCGGGTGGCGGTGGAGCTGCGGGATGTTTGGTTTCGCTACGAGCGCGATGGCGCCGATGTGCTGCGGGGGACGACGTTGACTGTGCCGGAAGGGTCGTTGTTCGCGGTAGTGGGCGGCAACGGCACGGGGAAGTCGACGATGCTGCGCGCTATCTGCGGCGTTGCGCGGCCCTATCGCGGGAAGATCACCGTGCTCGGGCGACGGCTGAAGGAGTGGAAGAAGGCCGAGCTGTTCCGCGGCGGAGTGGCTCTGCTTCCGCAAGATCCGCTGAGCCTTATGGTGAAGAAGACTGTCCGGGGAGATTTGGAAGAGATGCTGGACGGGCGCGGTCTCGCGGCGGAGCAGCGCGCGGCGGCGGTGGGGGAAGTGGCGACACTGACGGACATTGCGCCGCTGCTCGACGCCCATCCTTTCGACCTGTCCGGCGGCGAGGTGCAGCGGGCGGCGCTGGCCAAGGTGCTGCTCTGCGAGCCGCGGCTGCTGCTACTCGATGAGCCGACCAAGGGGCTCGACGCCTTCTTCAAAGACAAACTCGCCAGGTTGCTGCGAAGTCTGACCGCCCGGGGAACGACGGTGCTTATGGTATCCCACGATGTGGAATTCTGCGCCAGCTATGCTGATTGGTGCGCCCTGTTCTTCGACGGAAACGTGGTGACGACCAATCCGCCCCGGCAGTTCTTCGCTTCGAACAGCTTCTATACCACAGCAGCCAATCGCATAAGCCGGGGCTTCTTCGAAAATGTGGTTACCGTGGAGGAGGTGGTGGAGCTATGCCGAAGCTGACCGAAGGAGCCCGCTCCGCCGAGGCCTTCCGCGAGCGCCGTCGCGCCCGAGTCAAGACGATCCTGACGATTCTTGCGGCGTTGGTGCTCGCGCCGCTGACCGCAGTCGCGGGTATGGCCGTCCCCGGCAACGGCTACTACCTCTCCGGCACGCTCATCGTGCTGTACGCTATCGTGCCCTTCTTCGTCTCCTTCGAAGGGCGACGTCCCACGGCGCGCGAAATTGCCGTGGTGGCCGTGCTGACGGCGCTCGCCGTGGCGGCCCGCGCGGCGTTCATCTGGGTGCCGCATTTCAAGCCCATGGCCGCCGTCATTATGATCGCAGGGCTCGCCGCCGGCCCCCAAACCGGGTTCCTCGTGGGTTCGGTGGCGGCGCTTGCCAGCAACTTCATCTTCGGCCAGGGGCCCTGGACGCCCTGGCAGATGCTCGCCTTTGGAGTGGCGGGGCTCGTGGCAGGGCTGCTTGCCGACGCCCGTGTGTTCCCGCGAGCGAACCTTTCCTGGCCGCGTCGTATTGCGCTGGCAACCGTGGGGTTCGTGCTTATTGTGGGGCTCGTGGGTCCCATTCTGGATACGTCCACGTTCTTCTATCTTTCCACAGCCCCCACGCCGGAGCTGGCCGCGGTGGTGTACCTCGCCGGCCTGCCGGTGAACGCCATTCATGGGGCGGCCACGGCTCTCACGCTGCTGGTCGTGGCGAACCCCCTGCTCGACCAACTCGCCCGCGTCCGCGTGAAGTACGGTTTACTCGATCGGTCGCGCCCCAACTGCCCATAAGTCGCGCCCCAACCGCCTGCAAGTCGCGTTTCAGCCGTAGTCGGTTCTCGCGCGAGCCTACATCGTTGACAACTTTCAAGCGGCTCATCGACCACACATCGAAATTAATTCTGTTCTTTTCTGGTGCCGAAAAACACATCTTGTTCGATTGCACCCGAACACTTTCGCGAGTACTATATGTATCCGCCCTTGGAACTGCAAAACACAATATATTGTGGTTCCGATGGTGAATAACCTGTGGAAAGCCTGTTGGAAAACAAAAGCGAAAAGAGGGTCTACCCCCTTGGTAATCGCGAAGGGCAGCGGTAGGGAAAACATTGCCGCGCTTCTGCATGTTGTGGTTGGCAAGGCCGCGAGAAGCGGTGCGAATACGACGCGACAGCCGCGTCGAAGAAAGGATGTAGGAAGTTATGGTCAAGACCATCATCAAGCGCGACGGGCGCACGGCGGAATTCCATCCGGAAAAGATCGCTGATGCGGTGGAGAAATCGTTCCAGGCTTGTGCGGCCATGCAGGGGCGCGACACCGCCGAGAAGATCGCCGCCACCGTCGTCGAGAAGCTTGAGAGCGGCGCCATCGAGGGCACGCCCACCGTGGAAGGCGTGCAGGACTTGGTCGAGGAGACCCTCATCGAGTCCGGCTTCGTGCAGACCGCCAAGGCCTACATCCTCTATCGCGCCGAGCGCAGCCGCGTGCGCGACGTGAACTCCCGCCTCATCCAAACGCTGAAGGACATCACCTTCTCCAAGGCCGCCGATTCCGACATGAAGCGCGAGAACGCTAACATCGACGCCGATACCGCCATGGGTACCATGCTGAAGTACGGCTCTGAATCTGCCAAGCAGTTCTACGAGATGTGCGTCATCGACCCGCGCTACGCCAAGGCACACCGCGAGGGCGATATCCACATTCACGACATGGACTTCTACACCCTGACCACCACCTGCTGCCAGATTGAGCTGCGGAAGCTCTTCAAGGGCGGCTTCTCCACCGGTCACGGCGTGCTGCGCGAGCCCAACGACATCTCCAGCTACGCCGCGCTTGCCTGCATCGCCATTCAGTCGAACCAGAACGATCAGCATGGCGGTCAGTCGGTGTGCGACTTCGATTACGGCCTGGCCGTGGGCGTGGGCAAGACGTACCGCCGCCTGTTCAAGAAGCACGTGGCCGAGGCCGTCGACCTGCTGACCGACATCGCCGACGACCGCACCTTTGCCGAGAGCCTGCTTGCCCGTGTGGAAAGCGAGACCGGCACGGTTGCCAGCCTCGAGATGGATCCGGAGTTCCGCGCCGCCGTGGTGGCCGGGCTCGTTGAGGGCGGCGTGGATGCCGCTACGGCCGAGCGCGTGGTGGCCTACGCCGAGAAGAACGCCTCCCGCGACACCGACCGCCAGACCTTCCAGGCCATGGAGGCGCTGGTGCACAACTTGAACACCATGCATTCCCGCGCCGGCGCGCAGACGCCGTTCAGCTCGGTGAACTACGGCATGGACACGTCTCCCGAGGGCCGCATGGTCATCAAGAACATGCTGCTGGCCACGGAAGAGGGCCTGGGCTCCGGCGAGACGCCCATCTTCCCCGTGCAGATCTTCCGCGTGAAGGAAGGCGTGAACTACAATCCGGAGGATCCGAACTACGATCTGTTCAAGCTGGCCATGCACTGCTCGGCCAAGCGCCTGTTCCCGAACTTCTCCTTCCTGGATGCCCCGTTCAACGCCCAGTACTACAAGGGCACGCCGGAAACCGAGATCGCCTACATGGGCTGCCGCACCCGCGTCATGGGCAACGTGTACGACCCCGATCGCGAGGTGACGCCCGGCCGCGGCAACCTGTCGTTCACGTCCATCAACCTGCCCCGTCTGGCCATCCGCGCCAAGGGCGACATCGACCTGTTCTTCGACCTGCTCGACTCCAAGCTGCAGCTCGTGACCGGTCAGCTGGACGAGCGCTTCGAGATTCAGGCTCGCAAGCACGTGTACAACGCGCCGTTCCTCATGGGCCAGGGCGTGTGGATCGATTCCGAAAAGCTCTCGCCCACCGACGAGCAGCGCGAGGTGCTCAAGCACGGCACGCTGACCACCGGCTTCATCGGTCTGGCCGAGTGCCTGGTGGCCCTCACCGGCCAGCATCACGGCCAGTCCGCCGAGGCCCAGCGCCTGGGCCTGGAGATCGTGGGCCACATGCGCAGCTACTGCGACCGCATCTCGAAGGAGCGCGGCATGAACTACACGCTCATCGCCACGCCGGCCGAGGGCCTGTCCGGCCGCTTCGTGCGCATCGACCGCGAGCGCTACGGCGTCATCCCCGGCGTGACCGATCGCGACTACTACACCAACGGCTTCCACGTGCCGGTGTACTTCGACATCTCCGCCTTCGACAAGATTGCCCTGGAAGCGCCCTACCACGCGCTCACCAACGGCGGCCACATCAGCTACATCGAGCTCGACGGCGACCCGTCCGACAACCTGGAGGCCTTCGAAAGCGTCATCCGCTACATGAAGGACTGCGGCATGGGCTACGGCTCGGTGAACCACCCGGTCGACCGCGACCCGGTGTGCGGCTACAACGGCATTATCGAGGACGTCTGCCCCAAGTGCGGTCGCACCGAGGACGCTCACAACCAGCCCTTCGAGCGCATCCGCCGCATCACCGGCTACCTGGTAGGCACGCTCGATCGCTTCAACGACGCCAAGCGCGCCGAAGAGCACGACCGCGTAAAGCACGACGTGCCGGCAGCCGAGTAGAACGCCGTCCGAGTAGAGCGTCGCGTCCCAAGCACCCGAGCACTCAAGCGCCCGAGCTTCTAAGTATTCGAACGCCCCGAGGGCCGTCCCAACGACGGCCCTCTTTTTGTCTTTTCGCATAGTAAATGCCACTTCCACCCCGAAATGGTCGACCCGTTTGGGGGTCACTGCGCATTTCTGCCCTCAACTGGCATTTTTCTGCCACTTCAGGCCCGCAATGGCAGAGGCGTCCCGCGCCTGTCGACCATTTCTGCCCTCAACTGGCATTGTCTCGGGAAAATCGGAAAATGGCATTTGCGAAGATGGCACAACGGAAGGATCTTCAGCATGTTGTTCGGACACGTTTCTTGCGGAAGCTGGCGGCGGCTAGGGCGAAGAACAGGGCGAGGAATCCCCACAGCACGGCCAGGTCGAACCCTACGGCGGCAAGGTCGGCGCCGCGCAGCATGACGGCTCGCAGGGCATCCACGCCATAGGTCACGGGCATGAAGGCGCTCAAGGCTGCGAGCCAGTCGGGCGCACCGGAAAGGTCGAATAGCCCGCACAGCAGAATTTGCGGCACGACGAACAGCAAAATGAGCTGGATAACCTGGAACGGCGTAGCGGCCAGCCCCGATACCAGAAGACCGAGCGCTACCGATACCATAGCCATGGAGACGCAGGTGAATACCACGAGTCCCAGATTGCCTTCGTTGGGAAATCCGATGAACGTGAGCGCCACCCACAAGATGATGGCCGATTGCACGCAGGCCAGAAGCCCGAAGGCCAGCGTGTAGCCGCCGAGAATCTGCCCTGCGTTCACCGGCGTGGCGAGAAAGCGCGTCATGGTGCCACCCATGCGCTCGGTGACGAGCGACATGCCGCTGGTAATGAAGGTGAACACGAACAGGAAGATGCCGATGAACACCGGTCCGTAGAAGTCGAACATCCGCCAGTCCTCATTGCCGTGGAGATAAACGGTTTCCATGTCCTCTATGGGCAGGTAGTCGCTCACATTCATCGAGAAGTCTTCGGCGGAAAGCGCTTCAGCCGCATCGTCGTCGAAGAGGCCTCCCAACGCCTCGGCTAGGCCGGAGCGGGCTTCGGCAGGCATCGAGACCATCACGCCCGTGAGTGCCGTTCGGGCCTCTTCGCGTTGCTGGCTCGCCTCTTCGATGGTGTCTTCTACTTCTGCTCGTTTGTCGACAACGGCTGCTTCCATTTCCTCAGCCGCCTTGCCGCGCAACTCGCCCAAGGCTTCGGCGCACGCGGCGAGCACGGCCGCCGACTTCGTAGAATCGGTGCCTTCCAGCTCTACCTTCAGCATGTGCTCGCCTTCCATGGAAAGCACGGCTGCCACGTCGTTGGCGGCGAGCAGCGCGCTTGCCTCGTCGGCATTGGCCTCGGTTATGCGCGCATCGGTCTGCCCGAACTGCGTTTGAAACTCAGCAGGTAAGTCCACGGTGGCGATTTTAGGGCCTACCGTGTCGGCGCCAAGAATAACCGACAGCAACCACAACACCACGAGAGGCGCTACAAACAGCAGCGCCAGCGTGCGTTTATCCAGTGCGAACTGCGTGAGAATGCGGCGAACAATGGCGAACACGCTAGTCATGGCACGCCTCCTTTTCGCCAAGAGACGGCGAGACGTTCGGCTCCGCTGCCGTATCCGGCGACTCCGACTCTTCTAATGCCAGGAAGGCGTCTTCCAAGGTGTTCGTGCCCGTGCGGGCCAGGATATCCGCCGGCGAGGCATCGGCGATCAGCCGTCCCTCGCGAATCATGGCAATGCGGGCGCAGCGCTCGGCTTCGTCCATGACATGAGTGGTCACTACGATGGCGCACCCTTGGGCGGCCAGCGCTTCCAGATGATTCCAAATGTAGCGGCGATGCTCCGGATCGAGCCCCACGGTGGGCTCGTCCAGCACGAGCACGGCAGGTTCGTGCACTAGGGCCACCGCCAGCGAGAGCCGCCGCTTCATGCCGCCGGAGTAGTCATGAACGAGCTTCTTGCGATGTCTCTGAAGACGCACGAAGGCGAACAGCTCGTCCATGCGGCGGGCGAGGTGCTCGCCCTTCACGCCGTAGAGCGCCGCGAAGAAGCGAAGGTTTTCCTCGGCGGTCACGTCCTCGTAGAGCGCGTCGTCCTGGGGCATAAACCCGATGCGTGCTCGCGCCGTGCGGAAGGGGCCCCTTCGCCTAGTACGCGCACGGTGCCGGAGGTGGGTACATCCACGCCCATGATGAGGTTCACGAGCGTCGTCTTGCCGCAGCCCGAAGGCCCTAAAAGGCAGAGGATATCGCCCGCCGCCACGGAAAGCGAGATGTCTTTCAGCGCGAGGAGAGTATCGCGTCGTCGCGGCCCGGGGCGCCCGTAGCAGAATTGGACGCGGTCGATGGCGATGGCTGGGGTGCATGCGTTCACTGCTGAACTCCTTTCGCGCATGAGATTTCAGCTATGATAGTAATCCAACAGTCTGTCGGGAAAAACCAGTAAAGAGCGGCGCTCTGTCGGATTACCGCTCGCAAGAAGGAGGCCGTGATGGGACGCCCTCGGAAAGACGCAACAACCCAAGATGTGCGCGAACGCTTGATTGTCGCCATGGCCGATCGACTGATCCGCGAGCCTGCGAGCGCCGTGACGGTTACGTCCCTCATCAAGGAGGTGGGGTGCAATCGCAGCACGTTCTACTACTATTTTGCCGATACCGAGCAGTTGGCCGAGGCGGCCCTTGATGCGGTGGTGCCCGTGGAGATTCCCCGGGCGCTGCTCTCGCTCATCCGACAGGGTGCTTTCTCCCTTAGTCCCGCCACTCCAAACATTCCCGATCTGGTGCAACGCAACGCTCAGGGCATCGATACGCTGTGCGCGGTGCTGAACGGCCCCAATGCGGCGCTCGCGCAAAAGCGGGTGAAGCGCCGTCTTTTGGAAGACGTGCTGCCCGATCTGGGCGTAAGCCTTTCCTCAAATACCGATGACCCGACATCCCGTATCGTCTTCGAATATGCGACGGGCGGCCTTCTGGCCCTTATGGCCTACCGCGCCGAAACGGGTTTCGCCTACCCCGTAGAGACCTTCCTGCACTGCCTCGCTCCCGAAGTCCCCGCCGCCCTGCTCGACGTCCTTTCGGAGAAAAGGTAGGAAGCTGCACTATCTTCTGGCCTCTCTTAAAAAAGAAAGGTTACGAGCATGTGTGCGAGCTCAACCGCGTGCTTTTAGTTGGAACGCGCCTCGCAGATAGGGGAGGCGTCGTTCGTGCCGAGCGGAACTGGATCGGCGGCAATCGCGGCAATCCGGTCGGCGCCGCCTCCGTACTCCCCAGCTCTAGCTGGCGGCCAGGACGCTTTCGGCTCTGTCCAGCGCCGCCTTGCGCAAGAAGGCCGAGCGCGACTCGCCCTCCTGCTCGGCTGCGCGCTTGATGGCGAGAGCGGCCGAGTGAGGCACTTTGAAGCTGATTACGTCCAGGGGCTCATCGGCCAGCCGCGGCCGGCCGACCACCACCTCGCCCGACCATTGCCCGGGCAGCGAGCCCGCCTCGATGGCCTCGGCCATGGCCTCTATCTGCTCGTCGGTGACTACCTTGCCGCTTCTGAGGGTGTACTCCATCGTTTACTTCCTTTCCAGCCTGAGCTCGCGCTTCATTCGTTTTGTTGCCGGCGAGAGCGCGTGGATGACCAACGTTGCCCCGTCAGCCAGGACCATGCCAACCATCTCGATCTCGCGTCCAGCGCCGGTAAAGCCGATTGCAACCCAGCAATCGTCGCCTCTTGGCCGCTTTCGAGCGAAGTTGAGCCAAGCGTACGTGACTTCTTCCCTCGACAAGCCGTGCCTGAGGGCATGGGGGTGGATGCGTATCTCGTCCATAGGCGTCTTCCTTATGTAATACTAAATTGTATTATAAAACCCGATGAACCTCAAAGGCGACATCTGGCGAGAAAAGCCTACTCTCTCCGAACCACAAAAATGACGCGAGAAAGCCCCGTTTTGTTCCCCGCGCCGACCGCATCCGCGTCGCCCGTTGTCGAAAAATCGTGAGTGAATGCCACTTCCACCCCGAAATGGTCGATCCGCTTTTCGCCTAGTGCGCATTTCTGCCCTCAACTGGCATTTTTCTGCCACTTCAGGCCCGTAATGGCAGAGGCGCCGCGGGCTTGTCGACCATTTCGGCCTCCAACTGGCATTTGCTCGGGGAGATAGGGGAATGCGCGGCGCCTGGTACTGAGGTTTTACCCAATCTTTTCGAAACTGGCGGGGACTCTTTACGAGTGCTGCTCGGTTCTTTTACGAAGCGGGGCCATCATGGATGCACGGAAGCGGCTGTTCCCTTGTGGGTCGCTTCCGCGAGTTGAATGGCCCTTGCGGGCGGTGGTTTGTGAACCTGTAGCCCATTCGAACCCCGGTGCCGGTTTTGTCGGAATCCAGGGGCGACTGAGGTCACCCCTACGGGGAGCGGATGCGCGAAGGTTCGGCACCGGCCCGCGCACGTGAAAGGAACGACGTCATGAAAGCATCTTCGGTATCTTCTCGTTTGCCGCGGCGGTTGCGGCGGATGGCGGCGCTTGTTGGAGCAGCGGCCCTGTGCGGCGCGCTGGCGCTGGCGCTTGCGGGTTGCGCGGGCGGCTCGGCCGGCGGCGCGACGGGGGCGGGCGGCTTGGGCGGCACCGACGCTGGCGACAGCGGCGCATCTGCCAGCGGCCCCATCTCGGTGTACTCCCGCGAGGACGGCTCCGGCACCCGCGGCGCCTTCGTGGAGCTGCTCGGCATCGAGCAGGCAGACGCCAACGGCGACAAGGTGGACATGACCACATCCACGGCCGCCATCACCAACTCCACGGCCGTCATGATGACGTCGGTGGCCGGCGACCCCAATGCCATCGGCTACATCTCGCTTGGCTCGCTGGACGATACGGTGAAGGCGGTGTCCATCGACGGCGTTGCGCCTTCGGCTGCGGCTGTGAAGGACGGTTCCTACGCCATCGCCCGGCCCTTCAACGTGGTGACCAAGGGGGATCTGTCCGCCCCGGCCGCCGATTTCTTCGCGTTCATCATGAGCGCCGACGGTCAGGCCGTGGTGAGCGACAACAACTACATCGCCATCGACGATGCGGCCGCCCCCTTCGCTTCCAACGGCGCCAGTGGGAAAGTGGTCGTGGCTGGATCTTCGTCGGTCACGCCGGTCATGGAGAAGCTGGCCGAGGCCTTCCAGGCGGCTAACCCTCAGGTGACGGTAGAGGTGCAGCAGTCCGACTCCACCACGGGCGTGAACATGGCCGTCGATGGCACCTGCGACATCGGCATGGCCTCCCGTGAGCTGAAGGATTCCGAGACGGGCGCGGGCGTTCAAAGCACGGCCATCGCCCTGGACGGCATCGCGGTCATTGTGGCCCCGCAGTCGAGCGTCGACAAGCTGACATCTCAGCAGGTGTGCGACATCTACACCGGCGCGGTCACCAACTGGGCCGACGTCGCTTAGCGCCCAAGCGAGTCTGACCATGTTGTTCTCTCTGTTGAGCGAGCTGTCGGCGGGTGCCGCTGGCGGTCCCGGCGCCCCCGGCGCCCCTGCGGCCGGAGCCCCCGGCGGCGCGGCCTCCGGCACCCCCGCACCTGTCCGCGCCCCCAAGCGCCCGCATGCCCTTCGCGAGGGCGTCGCCCGGGTCCTGTTCGCCACAGCGGCGGCCCTCTCCATCGCCGCCGTGGCGCTGATCTGCCTGTTCCTGCTGGTCAACGGTGTGCCGGCCATGGCGAAAATCGGTCTGCCGGAATTCCTCTTCGGAATGACCTGGCGTCCGGCCAACGATCTGTTCGGCATCTTCCCCATGATCGTGGGCAGCCTGTACGTCACGGCCGGCGCCATCGTCGTAGGCGTGCCGGGCGGCCTGCTCACGGCGGTGTACCTCTCGCGGTTCGCCCGGGGCCGTGTGGGCTCCTTCCTGCGCAGCGGCGTGGAGCTTCTGGCCGGTATTCCGTCGGTGGTCTACGGCTTCTTCGGCCTGGTCATTATCGTGCCCTTCGTGCGCCTGCTCGGCCCGGGTACGGGGCTTTCGGTGCTGGCGGCCAGTCTTATTCTGGGCATCATGATTCTGCCCACCATCATCACCGTGGCCCAAAGCGCCTTAGATGCCGTACCTGCTCGCTACTACGAGGGTGCCCTGGCCCTCGGCGTCGACCACGAGCACGCGGTGTTCAAGGTGGTGGTCCCGGCGGCCGCCTCCGGCATCATGGCCGCCATCGTGCTGGGGCTGGGCCGCGCCATCGGCGAGACCATGGCCGTGGTCATGGTGGCTGGGAACATGCCCATCATCCCCGACTCGCTGCTGTCCGGCGTGCGCACCATGACGGCCAACATCGTGCTGGAGATGGGCTATGCCGCCGACTTGCATCGCGAGGCCCTTATCGCCACCGGCGTCGTCCTGTTCGTGTTCGTCCTGCTGACCACGATGCTGCTCAGCGTTATTCGGAAGAGAGGTGAAGCGCGATGAGCATCGCCTTCAACCCGCGCCCCCGCCGTCCGCGGTTCTCGCCGGTCGCCTGCTCGCCGGTGCTGGGCGCCCTGGGCGCCGTCGATCTTGCGCCCTCCTGGTTCGCCGAAGAGGATGCCCTTGAGGTGTGCATCGCCCGCACGGCGCGGCACCGGCGGGCGGTGTCGGCCTTGCTGCGCTGGCTCACCTATGCCGCCGCAGCGGTAACCGCCGCCGTGCTGCTGTTCGTGGTGGGCTACATCCTGGTGCGAGGCGTGCCCGCGCTTACCCCCGATCTGTTCCAGTGGGAATACACCTCCGAGAACGTGTCGCTTCTGCCGGCGCTCGCCTCGACGGTCATCATGGCGCTGCTGGCTTTGGCGATGGCGGTGCCCGTGGGCGTTGGTGCGGCTATCTATCTGGTGGAGTACGCCCGCCGCGGCAGCCGCTTCGTGCGCCTGGTGCGCGTGACCGCCGAGACGCTGCAGGGCATTCCCTCCATCATCTACGGCTTGTTCGGCATGCTGTTCTTCGTGACGGCCTGCGGCTGGGGCCTCTCGCTTCTGTCCGGCGCCTGCACCCTGGCCATCATGGTGCTGCCGGTCATCATGCGCACCACCGAGGAGGCACTCATGGCGGTGCCCGATTCCTACCGCGAGGGCGGCTTCGGACTCGGCGCCGGGCGGCTGCGCACGGTGGCCCGCTGCGTGCTGCCCTCGGCGGTGCCCGGCATTTTGGGCGGCGTCATTTTGGCTCTCGGCCGCTGCGTGGGCGAGGTGGCGGCCCTGTTGTTCACCGCCGGCACCGTGGCCCAAATCCCCGACTTCGCCGGCCAGGGCATTTTCGCCCTCTTCGACTCCTGCCGCACCCTGGCCGTGCACATGTACACCCTGGCCTGCGAGGGCCTGCATGTGAACGAGGCCTACGCCACCTCGGTGGTGCTGCTGGTCCTCGTTCTTTTACTGAACGCCGCCATGAGGTTGGTGGCGACAAAGATGGAAGTGAGCAAGAAATGACGAGCTTTTTGAAGGAACTCGCGAATGAGATGAGCGTTACCGCGGTGGCTGAGGTTCCAGGAGCCGCACCCGCTCCTGCGAAGATGGCCGTCGAGCATCTGAACCTGTTCTACGGCGATTTCCAAGGTCTGCGCGATGTTAACCTCACCTTCCCGGAGAACCAGGTGACGGCGCTCATCGGCCCCTCCGGTTGCGGCAAATCCACGCTGCTGAAGACGCTGAACCGCATGAACGATTTGGTGGAAGGCTGCCGCGTGGAAGGCTCGGTGCTCCTCGATGGCGCCGACGCCTACCGCACCCTGGATGCCACCGACCTGCGCCGTCGCGTGGGTATGGTGTTCCAGCAGCCCAACCCGTTTCCAATGAGCATCTACGACAACGTCGCCTTCGGCCCCCGCAGCCATGGGGTGCGTGCCAAGGCCGACCTGGACGTCATCGTAGAGGAATCGCTGCGCGCGGCCGCCATCTGGGACGAGCTGAAGGATCGTCTGAAGAAGAACGCGCTCGGCCTGTCCGGCGGCCAGCAGCAGCGCCTGTGCATCGCTCGTGCCCTGGCCGTGCAGCCCGAGGTGCTGCTGCTCGACGAGTCCACAAGCGCCCTCGATCCCATTTCCACGGCGAAGATCGAGGAGCTCATCGGCCAGCTGAAGGAGCGCTACACGGTGATCATGGTGACCCACAACATGCTGCAGGCCCTGCGCATTTCCGACAAGACAGCGTTCTTCCTGTTGGGCGAGGTGGTGGAAGCCGGCGACACCGACACCATCTTCTCTGCCCCCATCGACCCTCGTACCGCCGACTACGTCGCCGGGCGCTTCGGGTAATTGCAACGCCGTACGATTTTACTTTCATTTTACGTGGCTCTTACGGCGGCTGCTCAATGAGGCTTCATACTCCTTCCCGGCTGAGACAAGCGCGGGCCGCAAGGGTGCGACCCGCCGATGAGTGCGGCTCGCAAGGGGCGAGTCGCTGTAAGAAGGAGACGCGTAGGTGGAAGAACTGCTGCAAATCGGGCTGGGACTGTTCGGCGGTCTGGCCCTGTTCCTGTACGGCATGAACCTCATGAGCAACAACTCCGCCGCATCACTGGCTACCTGGTAGGCACGCTGGATCGCTTCAACGACGCCAAGCGCGCCGAAGAGCACGACCGCGTAAAGCACGACGTGCCGGCAGCCGAGTAGCGCACCCCTCGCCTCCCCGCACCCCACGGGCGGTCCTCCGGGACCGCCCTTTTTGTTTTAGGGAGACTACCGAAGATGTCCCAGAGTTGAAAAACGTCGCAAATCAAGTTCAGAAAACGCGAAAACTCGTCGCAAAACAGTAACTAAAACCAAAAAACTCGTCGCAAGAAGAGGTTATAATGAGCGAAAACTCGTCGCAAGACGAAAGGATTAGCAGTATGGCCCTTCAAAGGAAAGCCTATGACGACTTCCTGAAATGGAAGAGTGCGCCCGACAGGCGCGCCCTCCTCGTGACCGGCGCGCGGCAGGTGGGGAAAACGTATCTCATCCGTGAGTTCGGCCGAAACGAGTACGAGGTCTTCCTGGAGATCAACTTCATCGAGACGCCCAAGGCGAGGGAGATCTTCGAAGGCGATCTCGATGCCGATACGCTCGTAGCGAACCTCACGGCCTTCACGAAGGTGCCGCTCGTTCCCGGTCAGACGCTCGTCTTCTTCGATGAAATCCAGGAATGCCCGCGCGCCCGTACCGCCATGAAATTCCTCGTGGAGGATGGTCGGTTCGACTACATTGAATCGGGCTCGCTTCTGGGCGTCTCCTATAAGGAGGTGCCGTCGTACCCGGTGGGCTACGAGCAGCATCTGCGCATGTACCCGCTCACGTTGAGAGAGTTCTTCGACGCTATTGGCCAAAACGATCAGACGCTGGAGCTGGTGCGGGAACGAATGCGGAATCGCGAGCCCATTCCGACCGCTATTCACGAGCGGCTACTCCGGGCATTTTCCCTGTATATGGTCGTCGGGGGCATGCCGGCGGCCGTCGAACGGTTCAATGAGACCTCCGATCTGTCACACGTGCTGGCTGTGCAGCAGGATATCGTCGACCTGTATCGGCAAGATATCGCCAAATACGGGGACGATAGGCCCCACATCAAGATGATCTTCGATGCTATTCCCGAGGAACTCGACAAGAAGAACAAGCGCTTCAAGCTCAGTGATCTGGCGAAGAGCGCCCGCATGGAGCGCTATGCGAGTGATTTCATGTGGGTTGCTGACGCCGGCGTGGGGCTGCCCTGCTACAACGTTAAAGCGCCGGAGCTGCCTTTGTCGCTGAACGCCCAGCACAATCTGTTCAAACTCTTTCTCTGTGACGTGGGGCTTCTGTCCGCGCAAACGTCGGGCGATGCACGATTCGACCTTCTGCAAGGGAACCTTGCGGTGAACTGGGGCAGCATGCTGGAGAACGCCATCGCCCAGGAGCTGACGGCCCACGGCTTCGATCTGCGCTACTTCGACAAGGCCAAGTACGGCGAAGTTGACTTCGTCATCGAGAAGGGATCGAAGGCGCTTCCTATCGAGGCTAAATCGGGAAAGGATTACGAGAAGCACAAAGCCCTCGACAACGTGATGGCCGTGCGAGAATGGGGCATCGACAGCGCCATCGTCTTTTGCCGTGGAAACGTGCGCGAGGAAGGCAAAGTGCTGTACCTTCCCTGGTATGCCGTTATGTTTATCGAAAAAGAGCGAGGCCCGCAGAAAATAGACCTCGCAGAGTTCTTGGGATAAGGGGGTTGCCATAGTGAGAGGATTGAAAATGCCTCCTTGGTGGCTTCTCGGTATCGGCTTTACTCATGTGCAGATTCTCTCGCAGTATGCGGGGTCAGGCCTTTTCCATGGGATGGCCGGTCTTCCGGTCAGCACCGACGTTGCCTGGTTTGTGGGGATGGGGGCGAACATCTTGGTGCTTCTCGCGTGTGGCGCCGTGTTCCGCGGTCCGCGCCTAGATCGTTTGAAAAGGCTGCTGGCTCCGTCGATCATTCTCAACATCGTAGGGTTTCTGCTCTCTGTATGGCCGACAGGGGTCACGGCGAATGACGATCCTGTGGCTTTGCTGGGAGCAATTGCTCTGGGAATGGGTCAGGCCATCATGTTTCTTCTGTGGGCCGACGTGTTCAATCGAGCCAAAATCGAAGAGGCGGAGATTGCGCTGCCCCTTTCCTCGCTTGTCGTTCTCGCCTATGCCGTTGTTGTCCCTCTGCTGCCGGCAAGTCTCAACGGCATTCCGATGCTTGTGGCTCCATTGGCGTCGGGGGCGACCCTCTACCTTTCCTTTCAGAGGCTGCCGGTGGCACAGGCATGCGAGAAGGCAGTCGCCATAGAGGGATCGCGGCCGCATTCGATGGTAAAGGAGCTGGCGCGCATAGCCGTTCCTCTGGCCGTCTTCTACCTGGTGGTAAGTTGGAACGGTCTTCTCTCGCAATTCGAAATGACGGGAGAGCGTTCCCTTCCCGAGATAATAGGCTCCTTGGCGGGCGTGCTCTGCATCGTCGTGTTCGTGCTCTTCTCGCTCAAGATCGATTTTGCCGCTTTGTTTCGGTGGCTTTGCCCTTTGGCCACACTGGCACTGATTCTCAATTTCTGGAAAAGCCCCGCTTCCGCAATGGCGGTATGTTCGATATCGAGCGTTCTGGACATTACCATCTGGATCGTGACCTACTTATATTCCTCTCGAATGGCGAGGCGCGACTATGGAACGAGTCTCACCAGGATCGCCGTCCTGCTGGCGGTTTCTCACGGAGGGGCGACAGTTGGCAATATACTCGCTGTTGCCGTTTTGGCAGACCTCGCCCAGCAAGAAGCGATGCCTCAAAGCATCTCTCTTGTGCTGGTGTGTCTGCTGGTTGCTACGACCATGGTCGTCGTCGGGCGGCCGGCGCTTCGGGTGGCTGCTGATTGGCGCAATGAGGATGGGGCGGCAGCGTCGAATATGTCCGTGCGCTGCAAGGCGATCTCCGAGCAGCATGGGCTGACGGCTCGGGAGCTCGATGTGCTCCTCCTTTTGGCCGCAGGCCGCTCGCAACCATATATTTGCGACTACCTCGTTCTCTCGAAAAGCACGGTGTCGACCCATGTGAGCCATATCTACCAGAAGTGCAGCGTGCATTCCCGACAAGAGCTTCTCGATCTTGTGAACGAATAAGGCCAGGTCAGCTTATCGGGTAAAACGCCCGAGGATGAAAAATTCGCATGAAACACCCGATTCCTTCCGTCTTTCCGTCATGGTTGCATGATCCTGCGGGGCCGAAAAGGACGGCCGCATTCTGAGGATCGGAGGAGCATCATGCAAGAAGCACATGGGGGAAGACTGATCGGACGTCGTAGGTTTATTCAGCTGGGTGCAGCAGCGGGAATGACCATGTTCGCCCTGGGTGTGACGGGGTGCAGCCCCCTGCCGGCCACCTCGTCCGCAAAGAGCAGTTACGTCCCCGGGGCGTATACCGCACAGGCTCAGGGAAAGCAGAGCCTTGTGACCGTTGAGGTGACGTTTGGGGAGAATGCTATCGAGGCGGTAGAGGTGCTTGGCCACTGCGAGTCAGAGCGCATCGCCAATACGGCGATTTCCGCCATAACATCCGACATCGTCGAGCTTCAGTCCCTCGATGTGGATGCGGTAACGGGCGCGACGCTGACGAGCATGGCCATCCTCTCTGCGGTCAGAGACTGCGTCGGGCAAGCTGGCGGCAGCGTTTCCGATTTGGAGAAGGTCCCGGGGCGCGAAAAATCGGACGCCGTCGAGGTAATTGAGACGGAGGTGGCCATCATCGGCGCCGGTGCGGCTGGCCTCACGTCGGCCATTGCTCTGGCAGAGTCGGGCACTGAGGTGCTCGTTATGGAAAAGTGCGGGTTCATAGGCGGCAGTATGCTCGTCTCGGGAGGCCGCCTTCAGTACCCCGAGGCGCCGCTTGAGTATCGCCAGGAGACAACGGAGCCGATGAGACGGCTTTTCGCCGAGGTCATGGAGCGCGCTCGCGATTTGGGTGTGTCCGAGGAAAGAGTCTCACAAGTTGAGCAGCAGTACGAGCAGTGGTATGCGGAGGGAAACACCAAGACCTTCGACAGCGACGAGTTTTACGCCGTGCTCGGCGCCGTCGGTTTCGGCAACCCTCTCGCTGCGGAGACGACGTTGGACGCTGAATCGGCGCGCCGCGCGTGCGAATGGGTGACTGCGCATGGCGTGGAACTCGAGAAGCCGCTTCTCGGCATCATGGGTTTCTCCTGGCCCCGTTCGACTCACCCTGTGGGCAGGCCCGCAGGCGAAGGCTATGTCGACGCTCTCGAGGCATACATTCAGAGTGCGGGATTCCCGGCGCTCGATATCCTCTTCAGCACTTCAGCGCAAGAGCTTCTGGTGGAAGATGGCAAGGTCACGGGTGTAAGGGGCCAATGCGACGACGGAACCACTTACGAGATCCATGCGAGCAAGGCGGTCGTTCTGGCTACGGGAGGCTATACCGATAGCCCGAAATGGCTTGCCCGGCTTCAGCCCCAGTACGGATTCAATGAGGGTGAGAGCATTCACTCGGTAGCTCCCGCTGGACATTCGGGAGACGGCCTTGATATGGCGGAGGAGGTCGGTGCGGCTGTTGTCAGCTGCGGCGAGGTGATGCTCAACCCCTATGCTCATCCCCAGTACCACATTGTCGGCCACATTATTGGCGACACGGGAAACCCTCTCGTGGTGAACAAGGAGGGGAAACGCTTCGTCAATGAGACGGGGAAACGCACCGACTTGGCTCTTGCCGTTATGGATCAGCCCGACCAGTTGTGCTACATCATCGCGTGCGATCAGAACTCCAACATCATGCCCGATGGAAGGAACTTCGATGGCGAGCCTGCTGAGGGGCTGTTCGAGAACGGGCTTGCCTATCGAGCAGATACGCTTGACGAACTCGCAGATCAGATCGATATTCCTGCCAGTGCCCTAAAGAAGACTGTGGAGGAGTACAACGCCGCCTGCGTCGCTGGCGTACCGGATGAATTCGGACGGACATATTTTGAGGAAACAGCTCCCATCGTTGAGGGCCCCTTCTACGCTTCGCCAGGGACGTGGGCCGTGCTTATCACTGTTGACGGTCTTACGGTGGACGAGCGCTTCCGTGTGCTCGACGACGGTGGCCAGCCGATTGCGGGTCTTTTTGCCGTCGGGGAGGTGTGTGGTCAGCCCTGCCTCCAGGTTCTGGGGTACGGAGATGTTATTGCAAAGGGTGTTCTAGGCTAGGCGAGCCCTCTCTTGACCGATCAGCCTTGGAAGCTTAAGGCTGCCGGATGTAGACGAGCCCTCCCCCGAGCGGGGCGCCGATTAAGGTCGGTGCCCCGCTCGTGCTTCATCAGCAAAGTTTTACTTTCCCTTTACGTGTGGCTTACTCGGGGCGCTCATGGGGGCTCCATACTGCAGCCTACGGAAAACCGGCGTGCGCGAGGTGCGCCGCCATGTCTGTCCCGCGGAGGAGCGGGCCGCGTGAAGGAGACGCATAGGTGGAAGAACTGCTGCAAATCGGGCTGGGACTGTTCGGCGGTTTGGCCCTGTTCCTGTACGGCATGAACCTCATGAGCAACAACTTGCAGGAGGCAGCTGGCGAGCGCATGCGCGCCATTCTGGCCGCCGTGACGAAGAACCCCTTCTTCGGCGTTCTGGCCGGTGCGCTGGCCACGGCGGTGCTGCAAAGCTCCAGCGCCACCACGGTCATGACCATCGGTTTTGTGGCTGCGGGCCTCATGGGGCTGCGCCAAGCCATTCCCATTATCATGGGCGCGAACATCGGCACCACCATCACGGCGCAGATCATCGCCTTCAAGCTGTCCGATTACGTGCTCGGTATCGTGCTTGTGGGCTTCCTCGTCATGCAGCTTGCCAAGCAGGGGCAGATGAAGTACGTCGGCACCGCCGTCTTCGGCTTCGGGCTTTTGTTCCTCGGCATCGACACCATGGGCGCTGTCATGAAGCCCTTGGCCGAGAACCCCGTGTTCACCGACATGATTGCCCAGGTGACGGGCGTGCCGGTGCTCGGCGTTCTGGTGGGCACCCTCATGACGCTCGTGGTGCAAAGCTCCAGCGCCACCATCGCCGTGCTGCAGAACTTCGCCGCCACGCCGGGCGTCGATGGAGCCAGCATCATCGGCCTGGAGGGCGCCATTCCCATCCTGCTCGGCGACAATTTGGGCACCACCATCACGGCGCTTCTCGCCGCCATCGGCCAGTCCCGCGACGCCAAGCGCGTGGCCCTGTCCCACTGCATCTTCAACCTGTCGGGCTGCCTGCTGTTCGTGTGGCTCATCGGCCCTGCCGCCGCGGTGGTGGCCGCCATCTCGCCGGCCGGCCCCGAAGTGGAGGTCATCGCCCGGCAGATTGCCAACGCGCACACGCTGTTCAACGTGACCATGACGGTGCTGTGGCTGCCGCTTGTGTCGGTGATGGTGAAGATCGTTATGGCGATTCTCCCCGAGAAGCCGCGCCGTCCCCGCGATTCTTTGGCGGACACGCTGGAGACGCCGCTGGCCCCCGACGCGGCGGCCGCCTAACCCCGCACCTCGCGATCGATGACACCGCCCCGCGCCGTCGGTCGCTTTCGCGTAGGTTTCCGGTTGCGCCGAGGCCGTGTGGGCTGTTCGGTTCGCCCCACGGCTCTCTGACGTCTCACCGCCCACCTCCGCGCTACGCGGCTGTTGCGCTACAATGGCCGCGCACCTGTTCCAGAAAGGATCCCCATGAGCAAAGCCCCGCTCATCTATTACGTGGAGGACGACGAGCACATTCGCGACCTGACGGCTTACGCGCTGCATCAGGCGGGCATGGAAGTGCGTGCGTTCCATGACGGCGACGGTCTCGTTGAGCGGTGTGCGGCCGAGCCGCCCGATGCGGTGCTGCTGGACATCATGCTGCCCGGAGACGACGGCCTCGTGCTGCTGCAGGCCCTGCGCGGCAATACGGCGACGGAGAATATGCCCATCATGATGCTCACGGCCAAAGGCACCGAGTTCGACAAAGTGGTGGGACTCGACGCCGGCGCCGATGACTATCTGGCAAAGCCCTTCGGCATGATGGAACTCATCTCGCGGGTGAACGCGCTGTTGCGCCGTGCGAATCGTCCGGCCCAAGGCGCCGCAGAAGAGATAGCGGAACCCAGTGACCTTATGGTCGTCGGCGCGATCAAGCTGTCGCCGTCCGCCCGTACGGTGATGGCGGACGGCCGTGAAGTCAACCTCACGCGCAAGGAGTTCGACCTTCTGCGCACGCTTATGGAGAATAAGGGCCGTGTGCTCACCCGCGAGCAGCTGCTCGAGCAGGTGTGGGGCGTAAGCTTCGTCGGCGAGACGCGCACGGTGGACATGCACGTGAAGACGCTTCGTCGCAAGCTGGCCGAAGCGGCCCCCGGCTCCGAAGAAGCCGTCGCCACCGTGCGCGGCGTGGGCTATCGATTGAAGAAGAGTGCCTCGTGAGTGCCGCTGATAAGTCCCGTTGCGGCGATGCTCGGGCGGCTGCGGCACCTGCGTCAGCGCCTACGCCGGGCGCTGACAAGCCGGCGCGATCGGCCTCGGCTCTCGCGCGCAACGAGGAGCTGGCCCGGGCCGAGAAGATGCGCCGCGAGTTCACGGCCAATGTCTCCCATGAAATGAAGACGCCCCTGCAAGTGATTTCCGGCTATGCCGAGCTGATGGCCAACGGTCTGGTGCCCCCCGAGGATGTGCCCCGGTTCGCCCAGCTCATTTATGAGGAATCCCAGGCCATGCGCGCGTTGATCGACGACGTGCTCATTTTGTCGCGTCTTGACGAGATGGCTCCCGGCGCCGACGAAGCCGAGGCGGTGGACCTGCGCGCCGTGGCCGAACGCGTCGTGGGACGTTTGACCAAGCTGGCCGCCGATGCCGATGTGGAGGTGCACCTCAAGGCGGAACCAGTTACTGTCCAGGGCAACGAGACCCTGCTCAAGCAGATGATCTACAACCTGGTGGAAAACGCCATCCGCTACAACCGCGAAGGCGGCCACGTGCTCGTGGAGGTGTGCGAGGAGGACGTCCCCGCCGGCGAAGGGCCGAGCGGCGAGGGGGGAGTCCGCATCGGCATCATCCGCGTGAACGACACCGGCGCGGGTATTCCCGCCGATAAGCTGGAGAAAATCTTCGAGCGCTTCTACCGCCTGGAGAAGAGCCGTTCCAAGGAGCTGGGCGGCACGGGGCTGGGCTTGGCCATCGTCAAACACGCCGCCCTCTACCACGGCGGCGAGGTGTTCGTGGAAAGCGAGGAAGATGTCGGTACTCGCTTTACGGTGCGTCTACCCATCGGCTGACAAAGATTTCCAGAAATAGTAAAAGTGCTTGCAAGGCTGAGCCTTTAGAGGCTCTTGCCTTACCAGTTAGAAGGTTTTTCCAGCGAGAACGAGGCGGGTTGCCATTCCACGACAGAGCCGGCACGTCGTGTGGCCGGCACGTCGATCAGGCGCTGGTTGGAGGAGCCGCACCACTTCAGCTCGAGGGACTTGCGCGATTCCACGAAGGGGCCGTCCACCAGCACGTCGATATGGTCGAGCAAGTTGGCGATGGCAGGATCCGTCCGCCCCGCAAGATCGTCGTAGAGGTAGCCCGTGTAGCACCAGATGCCGTAACCCTCGCGCTTCAGCGCGGCCGCCAGAGCCGCGCAGGCCTCCGGCTGCTCGAAGGGCTCGCCACCGGAGAGGGTCACGTCGTGCACGAGGCCGTTGGCGCGAATATCGGCCAGAAGGGCCGCCAGCGTCGTTTCGGTGCCGCCCTCGGCCGGCTGGCTTTCGGGGTTGTGGCAGCCGGGACAGTGGTGCGAGCACCCTTGGACGAACACGGCGTAGCGCAGGCCGGGGCCGTCCACGATGGAGTCGGGCACGGTGCCGTACAGCGAGATGGTGGTGTTTTCGAAGTCGTTTTCCATAGCCGCCATTGTAGCGCACTCCGGTCCATGCATCCGTCGGCTGCGTCTCTGTCATAAAGTTGGCATGACCGCTTCTTCAAGCTGCGATGGTGGGCAACGTTTGCCCAACAGCTTATGTTGCGGTGGATGTCAAGACTTTCCTGTCACCGGGTTTTGCGTATACTGGAGGTAAGTCCTGTTCCCGCCATATATTGCGATGGACCGACGTATTGTGACGAGGGAGCTCTAGAAGCGGTTGGAACGGAGATTCGCATCCGTTGATGCGAAAGCCGGGAGACCCGATGCGAGCACCCACCTTTTGAGGTGGGTTCATCCTCTGGCGTGGGGCAGGGCTATTTTTGTGCCCAAAAGCGCCATGAAGTTCTGCGCTACGCGAACTCAGTTGCTGGAGGCGCCTTCCTCGTCTTTCACGGGCACGAGCGAGCCGGTGGCGTCGGTAAGTTTCTGCCCGGTTAGGTCGCCCATGGCCTCTTCAATGAGATGGTTGTGCACGTAGGGGGCCACGGCGCGGATGGCGGCATCGGTGGCAGAGGAGGCCTTGGACGCCTCCGCGATAGTGAAGCTCAGCGAACCTTTGAATCCGTAGTCGCTGATGGATGAGAACGACACGCTGGGCCGCTTCTTCAGTTTGCTCACGCGGGCGATGGCCTTCTCGGCGGCGTCCTCAATGTGGTGGGCCGTGGCGGTGAGCCGCTCGCTGTTGGTGGTGACCACCAGGGGAATGGAAATCTCGTTCAAGGGGGATAGCTTGCAGACAGCCGTGGAGGTCATAAGCGAGTTGGGGATATTGGTGATGGTGCCCGAGCTGTCCTTGATGGAGGTGTAGCGCCAAGTGACGTCCTGCACGACGCCGGTGACGCCGGAAGGCCCCATGCGGATGTTGTCGCCGGGCTCCACCGTGCGCGACACGCTGACGGTCAGGCCGCCGATGAGGTTCGATAGCGTGTCTTGAAAGCCGAGGGACACCGCGATACCAACGACGCCAAGGCCGGTGATCATGGCCGAAATGTTCACGTTGAAGCACATGGAAAGCACGCAGCAGATGCCGATGACCCACACCACGATGCGCACCAAGTTGATGAAAATGGAGCTGGAGGGCAGAAGCGAGGTCTTGTTCAGCACCCGGCGCATAAAGGCCACGGTGATGCGGGCGACGACGAAGGTGATTGCGCAGATGATCACGACGCCGAGCATGGTATTGAACCAGTCGGCGTGGATGAACTTATCGAATATGTCGAGCAAATTGGGCATGGCCTCATTATAGAAGGGCGCCTCCATCCCGAAGGAGGAGGCGCCCGGTCTTCACGGTTTCGTTATCCGATCCTAGTTGGCGGAAGGCGTGGTCGTGCCGGTGTCGCCGCCCTGATTGCCGGGGTCGGTCGTGCCGCCGCTGCCGCTGCCGCCGCCCGTGCCCGGATCAGTGGTGCCGCCAGGGTTAGTGGTGCCCGGATCGGTGGTGCCGGGGTTCGACGGCTGGGCGGGTTCCGGTTCCGGTTCGGGCTCCGGCTCGGGGCCCTTCGAAATGGTGATCTGCACCGTGGCGCCGGGCTTCACCTTATCGTTCAGCGGATCCTGCTTCATGACGCGGCCCTCGCCCTGCTTGTCGCTGTACTCGCGGGCCTTCACATCGGCGCCGAATCCCTCGGACTGCAGCTTGTCGATGGCCTGCTCCTCGGTCATGCCAATGACGTTGGGCACCGTGGTCAGCTCGCTTCCGCGGGAGGTGACGACCTCGATGGTGGTGCCGGGCTTCACCGGGTCGCCGGCGGCGGGGCTTTGCGAAATGATCTTGCCCTCGGCGACATCTTCCGAGTATTTGCTCTCGGCTTCCACAACCTTAAGGCCGGCGTCCTCGGCCGCTTGGCGTGCATCATCCATGGTCATGTTCTTGAAGTTGGGCGCGTCCACGGTATCGGGCCCCACGGCAATGGTGAGGGTGATGGTCGCCCCCTTCTGCTGCTTGGTGCCGCCGGCCGGGTCTTGCTGCAGCACCGTGCCCTCGTCGACGGATTCGTCTTCCTTGGTCGTAATCTGCACCTGGAAGCCGGCCTGCTCCAGCGTGAAGGTGGCCTCCTGCTCGGTGTTGCCCACCACGCTGGGGACCTCAATGGGCTCGTCGGCAGGGGCCGCCGGCTTGAAGCCGCCCGTTACCGCGAACGCGATGCCGGCCACCAGCGCGATGGCCAGAATGGCGCAGAGGGCGATGATGACGGGTTTCTTGCTCTTCTTCGTGTTGGCATCGTGGAAGTTCGTCGCCTGGAAATTGCCCGTGGAGCTCGGCGACATGGCCGCCGTGCCGCCGGCAACCGTCGGCATAACCTGGGTGCTCGTCATGCCCGGCACCGCACCCGGCACCGCGCCCATCATGCGGGTCTGGGCCTCGGTGAACGACGAGCTCATCGCGCCAGCCGGCAGGGTGACGGGGCGTCCGGCCAGGTAGTCCATCAGCGCGATGCGCATGTCGTTAGCCGTGGCGAAGCGACGCGCCGGATCCTTCGAAAGGGCCACCATGATGATGTCCTCAAGGTCGGGATCGATGTTCGGGTTGATGGAAGAGGGGGCCGCCGGTTCGTCCTTCACCTGCTGCATGGCCACTGATACGGCGTCTGGACCGTCGAAGGGCAGCTTGCCCGTGGTGGCCTCGTACAGCACGATGCCCAGCGAGTAAATGTCGCTGGCGGCGGTGAGGTCCTTGCCCTGGGCCTGCTCCGGCGAGATGTAATGGGCGGTGCCCAGCACAGCGGAGGTTTTGTCGTTCACGGAGTTCTTCGCTCGGGCGATGCCGAAATCCATCACCTTCACGTTGCCGTCGGGCTGCACCATGATGTTCTGCGGCTTGATGTCGCGGTGGATGATGTCCTGGTTGTGGGCCACGGTGAGGGCCTGGCACACCTGGGAGCCGATTTCAGCGGCCTTGCGCTGGTTGATGGCGCCGCGCTGCTGAATGGCGGTCTTCAGGTCGGACCCGCGCACGAATTCCATGACGATGTAGTAGGTCTCGTCGTCCTGGCCCCAGTCGTACACGTTCACGATGTAGGGGCTCTGCAGATTCGCGGCAGCGGCGGCCTCCTGGCGGAAGCGCTGGGTGAAAGAGGGGTCGGCGGCGAATTGCGGCAGCATCACCTTCACGGCGACGACGCGGCCCAGCGTGCTGTCCTGGGCGCGGTACACCTCGGCCATGCCGCCGATGCCGATGCGGTCCTTTATCTCGTAACGGCCGCCAAAGACCTTGCCCGTCATTGTTCCCTGTCCGGTCACCTTGATACTCCTTAAAGTTCCATGTACGAGTGCGTTTGCGGTTTAAGTATGCGAACTCTGGTGAGTCTTGCCATTGTACTACAGCGCCCCCGTCACTTCGAGAGCCGTTTCCAGAACGTCGTGGGCGGCACTGGCGCCAGCCCCCGATTCGCCCTTCTCGATGACGACGGCCACCACGACCTTGGGGTCGGCAGCGGGGGCCATTCCCACGAACCAGCTGTCGTCGCTGCCATCGCCGCGCTCGTGGGTGCCGGTCTTGCCGGCCACGGCCACGTCGTCCAGTGCCGCCTTGCCGCCGGTGCCTTCGGTGACGACGCCCTTCATGATGTCGATCTCAGCGGCGGCGGTGTCGGCGTCCATGGCCTGCTTCAGCTTCACGGGAATGGGCGAGAAGCTGCGCTCGCCGTTGGCGTTGTAGATGCCGTCGACCAGGTAGGGCTGCATGATGGCGCCCTCGTTGGCGATGGCGGAACCCACCAGCGCCATTTGCAGCACAGTGGCCTGGGGGCCGGCGGGGCTCTCATGCTCGCCCACCGGCTCGCCGCAGGCGGCCCAGGCCGTCTCCCAGGTGGTCATTTCCTCGGGGTCGGGCATGAGGGACGTGGCCAGGGGAAGGTCGAAGGGGATAGCCTCGTTGAACCCGAAGCTTGTGGCCATCTGCACGAGCAAATCGCTGCCGAGCTGCACGCCCACCTGGCCGAACACCGTGTTCGACGAGTACCACAGGGCCTGCTCCAGGGTGATCTTGCCGTAGGAGCGTTTCTTCACGTTGGTCACCGGCGCGTTGCCGATGTCCATCTCGCCGGGGGAGTCGTACACCGTGTCCGCCGTGGCGATGTGGTTCTGCAGCGCGGCGGCCAGGGTCACCATCTTGAAGGTGGAGCCTGGCGCGTACAGCGCCTGGGTGGCGCGGTTGAACAGCTCGGAGGAGTCGCTGCCGCCGTCCGCAGCCGCCGTGAGCAGCTCCTCGTAATTGGCGGCGTCGAAGGTGGGGGAGGAGGCCAGGGCGTACACGGCGCCGGTCTCGGGGTTCAAGGCCACCACGGCGCCCACCTGCCCGGCCAGGGCGTCCTGGGCCGCCTGCTGAATGCGGGAATCGATGGAAAGCACGACGTCGTTGCCCTTGGTCTGGATGCCCGCGAGCGAGTTCACTACGTCGGTGAAGCTAGCGAAGTTCTGCTCGCCGCGCAGGGTGTCGTTGTAGGCGGCCTCGATGCCGGCGGTGCCGAAGCGCTGGGAAGTGTAGCCCACGATGTGCGCCGCCAGCTCGCCAGCCGGATACTCGCGCTTATAGGAGCCGTCCTCCTGGCGTACCGAGGTAGCGAGCACCGTGCCGTCGGCGGTAGAGATGGTGCCCCGTTCCATGCGCGCTTCCTTGGCGATGGTGTGGTTGTTCGACGGCATGCTCTGGTACTCCGGCGCCTTGATGACCATGAGGTAGGTGAGGTTCGCCACCAGTACCGCGAAGAGCACCGAGAAAACGATCATGGTGCCGGTGAGCCGCTTGCCCAAGGCCACGCGTCCCAGCACTGCGTCCGATCCGTGGGCGCCGATGGCCCCGGTCTGGCGCATTTCGGAATTCACGCCGGTGCCCTCGTCTCCGCAGCGCAGCAGGCAGCCGACGATGATGAAGCTGGCGATGAGCGACGAGCCGCCCTGGCTGATGAAGGGCAGCGTGATGCCGGTCAGCGGGATGAGGCGCGTGACGCCGCCGACGATGATGAAGGCCTGCAGCACGATGATGGAGGTGAGGCCCACGGCGGTGAACGAGCTGACGTCGGATTTCGCCCGGGCCGCTGTGACGATGCCGCGGATGGCGAAGCACAAATACAGCAGCAGCACACCGGCCGCGCCGAGCAGGCCCGTCTCCTCGGCGATGACCGGGAAGATGAAGTCGCTCTCGGCGACGGGGATGCCGCCCTCGGCTACGGGCTGACCGCCCATGCCCCGGCCGATACCGGTGCCGAACAGGTCGCCGTCGGCGATGGAATACAAGCTCTGCACCAGCTGGAAGCCGCCGCCCTGGGCCTCGGCGAAGGGGTCCTGCCAAATGGCGACGCGGGTCTGCACGTGGCCCATCATGCCGTAAAGGGCCACGGCCGCAATGGCCGCAAGCCCAATGGACACCACCAGGTAGAGCTTCTTCCCCGTGGCCACATACAGCATGATGACGAACACGGAAAACAGCACCAAGGCGAGGCCGAGGTCTTTCTCCAGCACGACGACGATGAAGGCGAGCGCCCACATGACGATGAGGGGCAGAAGGGTGGCGAGGCTCGGCAGCCACAGCGGCCCCACCTTCCACGTGAACACCGAGAGCATCTCGCGGTTGGCGGCCAGGTAGGCGGCGATGAAGAACACGATGAGAATCTTCGCCAGCTCGCCGGGCTGGAAGCTGAAGCTGCCGAAGCGCAGCCACAGCTGGCCGCCGCCGGATTCGTAGCCGATGACCGGCAACATGGGGGAAAGCAGCAGCAGAATGCCCACGATCATGAGCGTGTACTTGTAATTGGCGAGCTTGTCCAGGTTGCGCACGACGGCGAGCGTGGCGATCATGGCCGCGATGCCGATGAACAGCCACAGCAGCTGATTCACGGCCAAATCAGGCACAATACGGGTGACGAAGGCGATGCCGACGCCCGACAGCGCGAACGAGATAGGCAGGATGGCCGGGTCGGCCGCCGGGGCGAGCAAGCGCACGGCAATGTGGGCCACAAGGAATGCGGCGAAGATGCCGAGGGGCACGCCCAGGGTGTTGAAGGAGAGCTCCTGCCCGCCGGTGACCACCATCATGGCAAAAAGCACGATGACGATGGGCGAGGCGATGAGCAGAAGCATCAGCTCTATGTTGCGCCGGGTCATCGGTTGGTTCCTCCCGAGGTGCTCCCGGCCGTGCTGCCGCTTGCGCCAGCGTCGGGGTTGCCCGTGCCCTTGCCGGTCGTGCCGGAGCCGGCACCGGCCGGGGGTTCAGTGTCTTGCGAGTCCGTGCCACCCTGCTCGCCACCGGCCGCGCCGCCGCCAGCACCTTCCGTACCCTTCGCGGGTTCCTCAGGCTGGTTGGCCTCGGCTGCTGCCCGGGCCGCTTCCTCTTCGGCGGCCTTCCGGTCGGCGATCTCCTTCTCGTATTCCGCGACGAGGCTGTTGGCGGCTTCCAGGGAATCCACCTTGATGCCCTCCTCGCGCAGGCGGTTGGCAGTGCCCGGCTGCAAGTCGTCCAGAGCCACGTCGGTCACGCGGTCGAGGTGATTGAACGAGAATCCGAAAATGTCGCCGGGAACGCCCTGGTACACGGCGACCTTCCCATCCTGGGCCACCAAATAGGCGGCGTTGGACGCCAGGTAGTTGAACCCATAGGCGCAACCGGCGATGATGGCCACCAGCAAAAGCGCCAGCATGATAGCCGTCGCGCGGCTCTTGCGCGTCAGCTTGCGGCGGTGCTGCTCGGCCAGGCCCGTCACGTCCACGACGATGACAGTGACGTTGTCGTAGCCGCCCCGGCCCACGGCCTCGTTCACCAGCTGGGCCGCGCAGCGCTGGGGCTCGCTGTGGCTGGCGAGGATCTTGGCAATCTGGTCATCTTCCAACATCGTGGAAAGCCCGTCGGAGCACAGAAGCAGACGGTCGCCGGCTTCCGCGGTCAGCTCGAACAAGTCCGGCTGGGTGCGCGGGTCGCTGCCCAAGGCGCGGGTGATGACCGAGCGCTGGGGATGAACGCGGGCCTCGGCCTCAGTAATTTGCCCGGCCTCAATAAGGTCGGCCACAAGCGAGTGGTCGCGGGTGAGCTGCTGCATCTGCCCCTTATGCAAAAGGTAGGCGCGCGAGTCGCCCACCTGGGCGATGACGAGCTTGTCCTTCTCCAGCATAGCGGCGGTGCAGGTGCAGCCCATGCCGGCGCGGCCGACGCCCTCGCGGGCGGCGCGGATGATGGCGAGGTTCGCCTCTTCCACGGCCTGTCCCAAAGCCGAGGCATCGGGGTGCGCCGGCGCGCGGTCGCAGATGACGTCCACGGCGATTTCCGAGGCCACTTCCCCCGCGGCGTGGCCGCCCATGCCGTCGCACACCACGTACAGTGGCGGGGCAACGGCCAGCGAGTCCTCGTTGTGCTCGCGCACGCAGCCGACGTCGGTGCGACTGCCGAAAGTTGCGCCGCTCTTCTTGCGCTTTGCCCGGGCCATTATTGGTTCCTCACGCGGATGTCGACGTCGCCGATGGTGACGAGATCCTTGTTGCGCAGGGCCACCGGATCATGGACGGGGCGCCCGTTCACGGCCGTGCCGTTCTTCGAGCCCAGATCTTCCACGAAGAGGTTCTGGCCCATCAGCTGGAAACGGGCGTGGCGGCCGGACACGTAGCCGGCGCCGATGACGATGTCGGCGCCCGGCGAGCGGCCCACGATGACAGGCCCGTGCACGGCGATGGAGACGCCGCGCAGCTCTTTGGGGCCGCGCTCCACCGACACCGTCCAGCCGCGCTCCTTCTTGCGGGAGCCTTTGACCATGCCGATGCCGGTGCGCATGATGGCGAACAGAAACAGATAGAGCAGCGCCACGAACAACAGGCGCGCGATGAGCAGAACGAGATCGATCACCGATAGCCTCCTTTGGCTCGCTGAGGTGCGGGCGGGCTAGATGAGCTGAAACTCGAGGTTGGTGGTACCTACGATGATGCGGTCGGCGTCATGCAGCGCGGTGGATTTGATCTGGCGGCCGTTGACGAAGGTGCCGTTGGTGGAACCGAGGTCGGTGAGAATCCAGGCGCCGGACTCGTCCTGGCGGATTTCCGCGTGCACACGGGAGACGTTGATGTCGGGGATGACGATGTCGTTCTTCGACTCGCGCCCGATGGTCTCGGCCTGGCCGGGCAGCGTGAAGGCGCGGTCGTTGGTGATGTCATAGATATAAGCTTGGCGGGGCTCGTCGTCCTCGTAGTAGTCGTCTTCCACGTACTCGTCGACGGGCGCGGCTTGGTAGTCGTAGCCGCCGGCGGGTGCGGGGGCCGGCGCCGGGGTGGGTGCCGGCTGCTGGTAGCCGTAGCCAGCTTGCGGGGCGGCCGCGCGGGCCGGACCGCCGCCGGGGCGGATGCCGTAGCGGGCGTACTCTTCTTGGCGCAGCTGCTCAACCAAGGGGGAGGCCACCATTTCGGCAATGACGTCGAACTTGCCGTGGCGCAAATCGTCGTCGACGATGAAGCGCACGAGGGGCTGCCCGTCCATGACGAGGCCCTGCTCGGCGGCTTTGGCGGAAAGGTAGGTTTCGGTTTCGCCAGCCAGGGTGGGGTAGTAGCCCAGAAGGCGGCGGTCATCGTCGGCGTTGACGAGCACGGTATAAAGCGTGGGAGCGTACTGCTTGCCTGCGCCGACCATCTTCTCGCGGCGCATCTGCTTCTCGGCCTTCTTGGCAATCTGCACGGGAGACAGGGGCGCTGCGCCCATGCGATCGGCGGCGCCTTCCACGGTGTCTTCCATCTTGCCTTCGAATTTTGAGAGGAGTCCCATGTGCTTCTCCTTGTTCTTGCGTGTTTAAGCTGCGTTCTTCTTGCGTGGTTGCGCTGCGCTTTCGGTGCAGCGTTCAGTAGCACAGCAGCTTATTTTGCCATAAAACCTATGCACGCACCTCATCGACCAACCATTTTACTTAATTGCCACAGTGACAATTTTGTTCGATTGGCCGGGAAACAGCTTGATGCCAGGTGAATTGATGAGGAGATCGCTTCTCATTTCGCACGATACCATGGGCTTTCCAGAAAGGAGGAGCGCCCATGGCCACGTTCGAGGAGTTCATGAAGGTCGCCGAGATTTCCATCAAGGACAAGACCTCTCACAAGCGCATGAACGAGATTGTGCGCATCATGCGGCAGTACAAGGTGCTTCACGGGCTTACCCCCGAGCAGGCCGTGGAAGTACTGCAGGCGCTCGGCCCCACGTACGTGAAAATCGGCCAGCTGGCCTCGAACCGTTCCGATCTTCTGCCCAAGGCCTACTGCGACGCCTTCGAAAAACTGCGCGATGACGCGAATCCGATGCCGTTCGATGTGGTGATCGAGCAGATCGACCGCGCATACGGGAAGTCGTGGCACGAGGTGTTCGCCTCCATCGATCCGGTGCCTTTGGGTGCGGCCTCCATTGCTCAGGTGCACAAGGCGACGCTGCTCGACGGCACAACGGTGGCGGTAAAGGTGCGCCGGCCGGGTGTGGCCGAATCCATGGCCGAGGACATCATGCTCATGAAGCACTTGCTGGCCTTGGGCGAGTTCGCTTCCAATTCCCATCGCGACATCCTGCTGTCGCTCGAGGGCTTCATCGAGGAAATCGAGCGCACGACGGCCAGTGAGGTGGATTTCACCTCCGAGCTGCACAACCTCATGCGCTTCCACGACGAGCTGGCCGACGAAGAGGGGGTCACGTCCCCGGTGGCCTACCCGCAGTACTCGTGCGAGTCGGTGCTCGTCATGGAGTTCGTCCAGGGCACGGAAATTTCCCACACGCAAGCGTTGCGCGAGCAGGGGATCGACGTGAGCGCGCTGGCGCGACGCGTGTGCCAAAGCTACGTGACCCAGGTGCTCGACGACGGGTTCTTCCACGCCGACCCGCATCCCGGCAACATTCTTGTGCGCGATGGGGAAGTGGTGTGGATCGATTTGGGCATGGTGGGCACGCTGACGGTGTCGGAGCGCATGCTCGTGGGCAAGGTGTTCACGGCCGTGGCCACCGACAACGCCTACTTGCTGAAGGAGGCGGTGATGGGCCTCGTGCACGTGCTGGGGCCGGTGGACCACGGGGCGCTGCTGGAGGCGCTCTCGCGGCTGCTCGCCGAGTACAGCACGGCCGAGATGAAGGAGATCAACGTGGGCACCGTGCTCACCGAGGTCATCGAGGTGCTGCGCGGCCAGAACATGATGATGACCTCGTCGGTAACGATGCTCGCGCGCGGGTTCGTGACCATCGAGGGGGTCATTGCCCAGGTCGCGCCCGACATCAGCGTCATCGAGATCGTGTCGAAGCACGTCATCGCCCAGCAGGCCGACCCGAAGTTTTTGGCGACGCAGCTGATCGATCTCGCCACGACGAGCGCCGCTTCGGCCGAGGCCTTGGCGAAGCTGCCGACCCAGCTGTCGAACACGTTGGAGATGCTCGACCGCGGGCAGATCAAGGTGAACGGCGACATCGAGGTGTCCTCGCGCATCCTTGCCACCGCCTACGCCTCGGTGGGTCGCATATCGTTGGCGCTGCTGTCGGCGGGGTTGTTCCTGGGGTCGTCTATCCTGTGCACCACGGCTATGCAGCCGCAACTGCTCGGCGTGCCCCTGCTCGGCGTGCTGGGCTATGTCGGCGCCTTCGTGCTGGGTGCCTACACGGTGTTCCACATCCTGGTCTCCCGCCATCGCCTTCTCAACAACGAGGAGCCGCGGTAGGTGATGTTGGCGCGGTTCGAGGCAGTACGTGAGCCACCGCTTTTTAACTGAATCGGAAGAATGAGAGAGCATTGAGTTAAAAACAGGGGTCGAATTTAACTCAATTACTCCCGTTTTGCTCGTTGCTGTTAAAGCGTTAACTCGATAGAGCGCTTCAGCATCCTCTCAGAAGGAAGGCCTCCTCGTTGAGTTTGTAGAATACCTTTCGCCCTATCTTCTCCTCTTGCAAGAGGCCGAGTTTTCTCAGCTCGGACAGACGCTTATAAAGCGTCTGCCGGGAGAGCCGCTCAGCCTCACAAAGCTCTTTTGCGGTTACGCCGTCAAAGGTGAACAGCGTGGCGGTGATAAGCGATTCGACAAGGGTGCGCAGCGGTTCTGGGACAAGCACGGCCGAGCGATGGAGATACATATCCATCTGGCTTTTCTTTTCTGTGAGAGCATCGCGAAGATTGCACATCGCATTCACGCATATCTCTGAGAAAGCGATGACAAAAGGCGTGATATCGCCTCTATTGAGGGGATGCTCGCACCGAGAAAAGGCCTTATAGTATTTTTCAATCTCCTGCTTTACGGCGTGGGAGATGCCCAATCCCACGATAGGCTCGTATTGGCGGGAGATGAGATAGCTGCTAATGAAGCGATTTGTTCTTCCATTGCCATCGTAGAAAGGGTGTATGTAACCAAAAAGGAAGTGGAAAAGAGCAATGCGGAGAAGAGGCTCTCGTGACTCGTCGTTGAGGACGTCAAGAGCCTGATCCATCTCCTCTATGATTCTTGCCTCGGGCTCGATTCCGTCGTGGATGGGGATGCCTGCTTCGTTGATCACATGCACCATTTTAGTGCGAAAGTAGGTGCCATCGGGGACGTTGTGGGGATCCGAGATGCGAACCTCTGCCAGCACAAGGTCGTCGTAGACATCACGCACGTCGGCGCAGGTTCGAAGGGCGATGTCCGGTCGCGTCTGGAGGAGAGCATACTTTTGAACAATACCGAAAAAACGCCCACGGCGATCATTTTGCTTCAGGCGCTCGAGCACCTCGCCTATTTCGCGCCGCGTTGAGTGCACACCTTCTATTTCATTGGTCAGCACGATTTCGTCGATAAGGCAGCTGTCACGGTAGCTATCGAGGGCTCGCTGGGGAAGTGCGGCTTCCAGGCGAAGGATATCTTTGTCGATTTGAGCAGCTTCGAGCAGGGCTTCGTAGATTTCCGGAGCCATGTAGACAAAGGCGGGACTACCGGCGATAGATGTTTTGAGATGCCAGGTGCGCTCATCGTTGAATCGGCGATCGTATAGCTGATCCGCATCTTGCGCGGTGTCGTGAAAGGCCTTGCGGAGATCGAGATATGTCATAGCGCCTTCTTCTGAAGATACAGTCTGTATTGAGTTGAAATGGTAGCAGAATTTAACCGAATCGGAAGGTGCGAGAGAGAATTGAGTTAAAAATGAGAGTCGAAATTAACTCAACTTCCTCCGTTTCGTCCTTTGCTGCTAAAGCATTAACCGATAGCCGTTGAAGTTGGCGAGTGCAGTTGGAACCGCGGTAGGGATGCGTAACGTCGCGTCTACAGGTGGGCGGCGGCGGGGGAACGGAAAAGGCCCGTGGTAAAATGGCAGTGGCTCATTAGGATGAGCCGCAGGGTAAGCATTATCCGGCGATGCTAGAGCATGCGAGCTGCTTTCGGTTGCCGAGCTGCGGTTCGTAGGCGTCGTCGCTTGAGGTGCCGCGAGGGTAAGGAGGCCCCCATGTACAAGAAGATTCTCGTTCCCTACGACAAGTCCGACCCGGCGAAGAACGCGCTGGCCGCGGCGCTCGACCTGGCGGCCGGCGTGCCCGGTGCCCAGATCACCGTGCTGTCGGTGGTCGACTGGCACGACTTCAACGCCGAGACCTTCAAAATTGCCTCGCGCATGTCCGGCGTCATGGGCGACACCATGGACATGGACGTGATCTCCGAAGTGGAGAACGAGGCCATCAAGGCCGATATGGACGCCATTGCCGATAACATCGCGCCTCTGGTGGGCGACGCCGAGGGCATTGGCATCGCCGTGGTGAACGGCTCGCCGCACGACTCCATCACCGCTTACGCCGACGAGGGCGGCTACGACTGCATCGTTATGGGCCACCGCGGCCTTGGCGCCGTGCGCGGCATGCTCGGCAGCGTGTGCTACTCGGTTCTGCACAAGACCAACGTGCCCGTGCTCATCGTGAAATAGGCTCGCGGTCATGGGACGATCGGGCGGAGGCGGCGGCTTCTCGGGAGGCGGCGGCTTCGGCGGCGGCTTTGGAAGTAGCGGCGGCGGTTTCGGCGGCGGATTCTCTGGCGGCTCGGGGTCGGGCGGCCGCTCGGCCGGCCACGGTGGCTCTGGTTTCGGCGGGGGCTATCACGGCGGCGGCTACTATGGGGGAGGCTTCGGGGGCGGCAGCTTCTGGGGAGGCTTCCTTGGCGGCCTGATGGGCTCGAGCCGAGGTGGCGGTGGCGGCTCGGTGCCGCCGCAAATGTCCCCGCAGCCGAGCGGCCCGCAGCAGCCCGGATCGGGCGACGGCCCCGGCGGCAATGGCCCGCAACCCGGCTCCTCTCAGGGCAAGTCCTCCAACAGCGGATGCGGCACCGTGTTCGTCATCGTTGCGGCCGTGCTGCTCGTGCTGCTGCTGGTGGTGGCTCTCGGCGGCGGCAGCTGCACGGGCGCGAATGTGCCCGCATCCACGGTGGAGCGCACGGCCCTTCCTGCTGGATCCGTGAACGAGACCGGCTACTTCACCGACGAGGACGGCGACTGGATCCACGACCCGGCGAAGCTCGAACGCGGCTTGCGCCACTTCTACGAGGAAACGGGCGTGCAGCCCTACGTGTACATCCTGCCGAACGGGTCGGTGCGCTCCTACCAGGAGCTGCAGTCCATCGCTCAGGAGAAGTATGACGAGCTGTTCACCGATCAGGCCCATTTCGTGCTCGTGTTCTGCGACGACGGCAACGGGCGGTTCAACGCCGCCTACTGGGCCGGCGCGATGACGGGATCGGTGCTCGACGACGAGGCCATCAACATCTTCAAAGCCTACCTCAGCCAGAACTACGACGACATGAGCCTCACGGAAGAGGAGATCTTCTCCGACGCCTTTGCCGACACGGCCGACCGTATCATGACGGTGACGCCTTCGCCGCTGCCGATCATCGCGGTGTGCGCGGCGGTGATAATAGTGGCCGTCGTCGTGTTCCTCATCGTGCGCAACCGCCGTCTGGCGCAGCAGCGCGAGGCAGAGCGCATGCAGGAGATTCTGAACACGCCGCTGGAGTCGCTCGCCGACGCCGAGCTGGCGGATTTGGAAAAGAAGTACGCGCAGGCAGGCGCTTCGGACGCGCCGCCGGTGCAGCCGACGAAGCCGCGGCCTTAGGCGACGCAGCGGTATTCAACCCGGCCTTCGGGCCAGATAGGAGACTGACATGGGAATCCTCGATCGCTTCACCTCCATCGTGAAGGCGAATATCAACGAGCTTTTGGACAAGGCCGAAGACCCCGAGAAGATGGTCGACCAGTACCTGCGCGAGATGACCGAGTCGCTCGCCGAGGTGCGCGAAGCCACCGCCGGCGTCATGGCCGAGGAGAAGCGCTGCAAGAAGCTCGTTGATGAGAACATGGCCGAGATGACGAAGTACGAGGAGCTGGCCCGCAAGGCGCTCGCCGCTGGCAATGAGGCCGACGCTCGCGTGTTCCTTGCGAAGAAGCAAGAGCTGGCCGGGCGCGCCGAGGGGCTGACCGTGGCCTACGAGGGCGCGAAGGCCAACGCCGACAAGATGCGCCAGATGCACGACAAGCTGGTAGCCGACATCGAGGAATTGAACGCGCGGAAGGCTACCATCAAGGCGAAGGCCGCCGTGGCGAAAACTCAGTCCAAGGTGAACGAGATGACCTCGGCTGGCGACCGTGCCGAGGGTGCTCGCAGTGCCTTTGACCGCATGGAGGCCAAGGCCGACGAGATGCTCGACCGCGCCAATGCCGTGGCCGAGCTGTCCGAGCAGCCGGCCGACCCCACCGAGGACTTGGCGAAGAAGTACGCTGCCGCTGGCGCCGAAGCCGCCGTGGATGACGATCTGGCCCGCCTGAAAAAGGAGATGGGCCTGGAGTAGGCCGTTTCCTGCAAGGTGGAGGCGCGCGGCCTCTGCGGCGGGCGCCCGTGATGCCTGAGTAAAAGAATGGTTTCTCCTTGTGATATCATTGTGTTAACGCAATGATTAGTTTGAAGGAGGATGCCATGTTGTCAGTTGGGGAAAGTGCTCGACAGTTAGGGGTGAGTCCGTCTCGGGTGCGAGCGCTTATCAAGGAGGGACGTCTTCCTGCAGCGAAGAACGGCCGCGAGTGGATGATTCGGGAAGAGGACGTGCTGCAAAGGCTGATGGCCTCCCCTCGCGCGGGGAGGCCGCGCGTGGGTGTGGCCGACGCACTTGGGGAGCACTCGCAGGGATCGGCGGCCGCGGCTCGCGCAGAAGCCGTTGCTTGCGCGCACGATCTGTACGACGCATGTCGGCACGCGTTTGGGCACCTCCCCCCAACTGAGATGATGAAGGCGGCGCGGTGCCAGGAAGAGGCTTCCTTCTATATGGCCGTGTTCGACTTCTTTCTGCAGCAGCGCCAGCGGGAGCTGGTGAAGGAGGGCGTGTTCTGATGCAGCCCGTGTACGTGGTCTTCGCCGGCGTGAACGGGGCGGGGAAATCGACGTTCTATCGCACGGGTCTTTGGCGCACGGAGGACATGCCGCGCACCATGACGCGTGTGAACTCCGACGAGATCGTCGTGGCCCAGGGCGGTGATCCGGCCTCCAGCGCCGATCAGCTGCGTGCCGGGCGTGAGGCGGTCCGCCTCATAGAAGAGTGCCTCTCTCGCCGGCGCAGCTTCAACCAGGAAACGACGCTGACGGGTCACGCGGTGCTTCGCAATATGAGCCGGGCGCGGGAGGCTGGATACCGGGTGGTGCTGTACTACATCGGCGTCGATACGGCCGCAGTGGCCCTCGACCGCATTGCCCATCGGGTGGCCGTAGGCGGTCATGATATCGACGAGGGGGCGGTGCTACGTCGCTACCGAGCGTCCCTGGGGAACCTGTCGCGCGCTCTCGACCTATGCGACGAGGCGACGATTCTGGACAACACCGTCGAGTTCGTTGCCCTCGCTCGCTGGAGTGCCGGCGTTCTCTCATGGGTGGGCGACGTGGCTAAACATGGAGCCTGGTTCATGAACGCCGTGCGCGACAACGAGCTGTGGAGGGCGTAACCCCCTCTCCTCACATGCTCCATTCCAAAAGGCGGCTGAGGAAGCGGGTGAGCTCGGGGGTTTCGGGGTGGTCGAAAACGCGGGCGGCATCGCCGTACTCCAGAAGGCGGCCGCCGTAGAGGAAAGCGACGTGGTCGCAGGCGTGGCGGGCGAAGCCCATCTCGTGGGTGACGATGATGAAGCGCGTGCCGGCTTCGGCGAGGTCGCGCACGACGTCGAGCACTTCGGTGGTGAACTCTGGGTCTAGGGCGCTTGTGGGCTCGTCCAGCAGAAGAAGGCGCGGGCGGGCGGCGAGCGCACGGGCGATGGCGACGCGCTGCTTTTGGCCGCCGGACAGCTGGGCCGGGCGCTTTGCTAGCGAGTCTTCCAAACCGAGGCGCGCGAGCAGTTCGCGAGCGCGGTCATCAGCCTCATCGGAGCTCGCGCCATGAACCACCTGCAAGGGGAGGGCCACGTTCTCCAAAGCGGTCATGTGGTGGAACAGGCCGCCATCTTGGAAGACGAACCCCAGGGTAGCGCGGTAGGCGCGCAGGGAAGTCTCGTCGAAGGAGACGGGGGAGCCATCCACCGCCATGGCGCCGGACGTGGGTGTCTCCAGGCCGCCGATGATGCGCAGCAGGGTGGACTTCCCACCGCCGGAGGGGCCGATGATGGCGAGCGCCGACACCTCTTCGTCGAAGGTGATGTCGCGCAGGACTTCCACGCCGTCGAAAGATTTGCACAGGTGGTCCAAGCTAATGCGCATAGTCGACCTCCGGGAAGGGGAGGGGGCGCGTGCTCTCACTCAACATGCGGTGCGCGGCTGTGCCGAGAAAGCATCTATGGGATAAGAGGCGAGCGGCGGTGTCGGTTCTAATGCGCATAGTCGAGCCTCTTCTCGAAGTGGCGGCTTACCGCCATGATGGGCAGCGTGAGCACCAGATACAATGCGCCGAGCAGCAGAAACCCGCCGAAGAAGTTGTAGTTCGTGGCGGTGATCTCGCGCATGGTCTGGGTCAGCTCGATGACGGCGATGACTGACAGCAGCGACGAGTCCTTGATAATGGAGGCCACCTGCCCCGTAAGTGCCGGCAGCGTGCGCGCCACCAGCTGCGGCGCCACCACGTAGCGCAAGGTTTGGGCGCGGGTGAAGCCGACGGCCCGGGCCGCTTCCATCTGCCCCGCGTCCAGCGACAGCAGGCTGCCGCGCACGATTTCGGCGATGTAGGCGCCGGAGAACAGCGACAGGATGATGATGCCGGCGAGCACGCGGTTGTCAATGCCCCAGGCTGTGCCGATGATGTAGTAGAAGAAGTACACCTGCACGATGAGCGGCGTGCCGCGGATGATTTTCACGTAGAAGTCGCACAGGTAGCGCAGTGGCAGGAAGCGCGCGCCTTGGCCCGCGGCCACGAGCACGCCGAGCACAAGGCTCAGCACGAGGGATGCCGCTGAAATGCCCACGGTCATGCAGAAGCCGTCCCAGATGCGCACGCGGTACTGAGCCACGAAATCGAAGTTCAGCGAGATGCCCGCTGCGGCCAGCGATGCCCACACCACGGCGATCACGGCCACGCACACGGCCAGGTAGTTCAGGGCCGCCTTCGCCGGGCGCACGGGCGCACCTGCGGCGGCGGTGAAGGGACGAGTGATGGCGGTGAGGCGTTTCATGAGACTAGATTACTCGAAATCGAAGAACCATTTGAAACCGTACTGGTCGAAGGCCTTCTTTTCGTCCGCGAGGTACTTCTCGGTGAGGCGATCGAACTCGCCGTCGGTTTTCGACTGCGCGATGAAGGCGTTCAGCTGGTCCAAGAGCTCGGTGTTGCCCTTCTTCACAGCGATGCCCCATTCCTCGGCGTCTTGGAAGGGGATGAACACGGCCTCGGTGGTGTCGGGGTTCGCCTCGTGGTTGCGGTAGATGGTCAGCTGGTCGTAGAGGAAGCCGTCGGCCTTGCCCTGCACTACTTCAGTCACGCACGCGCTCTCGTCGGCCAGGCGCACGATTTCAGCGTTGGTCAGGTTCTTCGTGGCGTACACGTCCCCGGTGGAGCCGGTCTTCACGGCCACCTTCTTGCCCGGCTGGTTCAAGTCATCGATGGAGGCCACGCCGGAATCCGCGTTCGCCAGAATGGCCAGCTGGGCCATGGCGTAGGCGTCGGAGAAGTCCACGGACTGCTTGCGCTCGTCGGTGATGGTCATGGAGCTGATGACCAGATCGGCCTTGTCCGACTGCAGCGACGGGATAAGCCCGTCCCAAGCGGTGTTCTCTATCTGCACGTCGTAGCCGTAGGCAGCTCCGAAGTCGCGGATGAAGTCGACGGCCAGCCCCTCGGGGTTGCCGGCGTCGTCCTTCGTTTCGAAGGGCGGGTAGGCCAGTTCCATAGCCACGCGGAGGGTCTTTTCGCCGGTGGCGTTGCCGTCGGTGGCAGAGCTGTCGCTATCGGCGGCATTCGAGGTACAGCCGGCCAAGCAGCAGGCAAGAATGAATGTGATGACGCCGATAAGGGCCAGTACCCTATGCGGGATTCGGAATGGTGTTGGGACGGAGACGGAAAGGGAAAAGGCGCGCTCCATGAGTTCTCTCCTTCATGATAGAGGGCTGCGATCATGCTCTTTTTTCTGGCTCTTATGGTACGGTAGACGACTGTCAGATCGACAGGAAAATATGATCTGTTAGCATTGCGATAAGCATGGCAGGATATTCTACGATTGTGCTAGTTCTAGGTTGGGTTATAGCATGGTTTGCAGTGTCCGTGCCGTGAGAAGGTGTTGCGGAAAAGGAGGCGTCCGTGGGCAGCAAGAAGCGGTCGGCGTGGCAGAAGCAGAAAGCGGAGTTCGCCGCATCTCTCGGCGGCATGGACGACCTGTTCGCCAGCGAGAACGCGCGCAGCCAGCGCCATGACGAGGAGCGCGCCGCGGCCCTTCGCCACAAGGCCTGCGAGCGCAAGAACCGCTATGCCAGCCGCTACGAGGCCGAACTCACCGCCGCCGAGTGCGCCGAACACGGCGCCCCGCCCCTGCACGTCTACCACTGCCCCTATTGCAATGGCTGGCACCTCACCTCAAAGGGGGAGTAACCAGGCACGCGAACACTTCTGGTGTAGCCCCCAAGCCTTTCGCATCTTTCGCAGAGTTTCGCAAGTTTCGCAGAGTTTCGCAAGTTTCGCAAAAAGGGGGAGGGGCCCGTTGCGCGGTAATTTCCTGTTTCGGGCAGCGTGGCGGGCTCAGCGCCGGGCGCGGCGGTTCATGGCGAAGGCGATGGCGCCGGCTGCCGCTGCTCCCAGGGCGAGGCTTGCGATGATGGCAAAGGGGACGAGATCCCCCGTTTGGGCCAGCCGTTCGCCCTCCTTCAAGCCGGTCTCGTAGACATTCTTCACGTAGTCGGCGTCGGACTTGCTCACGGGGTTCTCGATCATTTCGTCGGTGATTTCCGTCTTGTCTTGAGCGTCGCCCGATTCGATGAAGTCCTTCACGATCTCGTCCTTCACATCGTCAGGCAGGGCGTCTTCGATCTCGTCCTTATCGAAAGTGGTGTCGCTCGGCATGCTCGGTGCGGTGCTTCCGTCAGCGCTCGGCGTATCGGCGGGCTTGCTGGCGCTGGAATCGTCCGCTGGCTTGTCGGCGTCGGAGTCATCGGCGGGTTGGTCGGCGGAATCGTCGCCGTTTTCGCTATCGTCGGGCTGCGCCCCATCGCCCGGCTGCGCCCCATCGCCCGGCTGCGTCCCATCGCCCGGCTGCGCCCCATCGCCGGGCTGCGTCGTGTCGCTGGGAATCTCAATATCGTCGGGCAGGTTCGCGGAATCGGGCACATAGAGCACATTGATGACGTTGTCGTCGGGATTTACGCCCACATGTATCTCGGAAGGATAGGTGTCCACCACATAGGTGCCGTCAATCTTGTACTCGTAGGCATCCCCCTTGACGAGTTGGTCGAAGCGCTGGTTGGTGAAGGTCTCCGATCCCATCTTAACGAACTTCACGTCATCGGGCGCCAGCGCGTCCTTCCAGTTGTCGGCGGTCAGGTCGGCGTTTTCCATGAGGTAGTAGTTCACGGTGTACTCGTTGTTCCACAGCTTGAAGTAGAAGAGGTTGATGACGTTATCGGAAGGGTTCTCAGTCAACGTGAGATTCTGCGGCCAACCGTCCCAGAAGAAATACCCGGGGATGTCGACTACGTAATCCCATGCGTTGATCGTTTGCCCGACGTGTACGTCGGTGAGCTCGTAGGAACCCAGCAACACCCGGCCGTTCTCGTCGGGCTCGGTATCGCCGTCGTCGTAATTGACGTTTTCGTAGTACATGATCGTCGCCGTGGTCGGTGCCCCCTCAGCAGCCTTCTCGTTGCTTTCATGGGCGTCGGGAGAGGCGTTGCCTTCTGCTGGTGTCGCCTCGGCCGCTGTTGCGTCGGTGCTGGTGGAGCCTTCAGTGTTCTCGGCCGCTGAGCTTTCATCAGATGTATCGGCCGCGGGGGCGGCGTTGTCTTCCGCTGCGGCATCGCTGGTCTCGGCAGCTTCCGCGTTCGTGTCGGAAGCCGTCGAGGCCAGGGCCTGGATGGCGCTGCTTCCCTGCTGGTAGGCGCACGCCCCGAGGGGGATAACGAGGCACAGCGCCAGTATCCACAGGGCGACAACGCGGACAGTTCGTTTCTTTGAAGCGGTCATGACGGTCTCCGATCCTCGGCTCCATCGATTATTTCTGAGCAAAAATATCGACTTTAGTATAGGAGGCGTCTTCCGCGCGGCCGCTCGTGCCTGCAAGCTGTCATCACTTCTCACGCAAGCCGTTTTCCCGCGGAAACATTGGCTCTCGCCGGGCCTGCCGAAAGCAAAGGGTGGCGGGACGGCGCAGCTATTCCCTCGTCGGGAACGAGTACACGTACTGGCCGCCATAGAACTTGCCGAGCAGGTAGAGGTTGCTCGCCGCCTCGTTGGCCAGGTACACCTCGCCGTTCACGTCGTCGATGCCCTCGGCCATGGGCGGCACGGTAAGCGTCTCCACCCGCGTGGCCTCGTCCAGGAAGTACAGCGGCGCCTTGTGCCCTTCCACGAGATAGCTGCCGCCGCGCTTGGCCTGGGCCGGGTCGTAGATGCGCACCTCGGCGTCGCCGAACCCCCACGCCAGGCTGAGGACGATGTTCCCCTCGGGCGTGACGCACATGCCCTGCACGTTGCCGGGAATGGAGTACACCGCCGAGGGATGCTCGCCGAAGCCGAAGGGGCCGCCGTCGTGCGGGGCGTAGGCAAGCAGGAGAGCCGGGTTCGTCTCGCCGGAGGGGCAGCGCAGCCAGTGGCTCTTCGGTGTGGGGTAGAACAGCCGATGGGAGAACTCGCCGATGTAGAGCATGTCCTTCTGCACGGTCATGAAGGCGGGCATAAGCGGCACGGCGCGGTGCCCGGTTGCCTGCAGCACGTCGCCGTCGGCCGCCTTGGCTAGCTCGGCGCGATCCAGCGCGATGAACCCGTCGCGCACGGTGAGGAACACGAAGGGCCCGGCAGCTGTCACGGCGGCGCCGTGACCGCGGTACAGCGAGCCCTCGGGCAGGCGCACCTCGTGGCGGCGCACCGTACCGTCGGCGCCCACCTGGTAGATGGGGGAGGGCCGGCGGTTCGCCAGGTAGCCGCTGAAGAGCCAGGTTTGCTCATCGGACAGGTAGAACAGGTCCTGGGGCACGAAGCCCTCGCTGATGCCGGGAATCTTGAAGCGGCGCGTGGCCTCGGCGTAGAACGGCTTGCACGTGGTGCGCACCGCGCGGCGCTTCAGCAGAAACCCCGTGAAGGCCACGGCGGCACCGGCGGCAATGCCGGCGCTCGCGACGACGATGGTGGGCAAGGTCTTGGACTTCCCGCTCATAAGGAACCTCCCAACGGCGAAAGATTGCGCGTCGTGCGCAGATCCGCGCCGAAGAGCCGGCACGGGCTGCGCATCGGTTCCATTGTGCGTCCGTTTCCCCGCGGCGCAGGCCGCCTGCCGCGTTTGTTACGCGCAGGTCAGAAACACCTTGCGGGACTGTGGCTATCTTCTCAGCGCCCTTGAGGGGTCGATGTGCTTGAGAAGCTGGGGATTGTCGAAGAGCTCGGGGCAGAGAAGGGCCTCGCGATTAAGGGCGTGCTCGGCGCCTAGCAGCAGATTCTCGTAAAATGCCTCCAGCGGTTTTCGCTCGGGCAAGATACCGGCCTCGTTGTTGCGGTAGTTGGCCCGCACCAGGGCGTCGCGGTAGTAACGCGCGTGCTTTTGGAAGGGCTCGTTGCCCACGGTGAAGCCGAGCGAGCCGAGGTACAGTTCCGAGAACACAGCCACGGTGCGGGTGTTGCCCTCGACGAAGGGGTGCACCTGCCAGAGAAACGCGATGAACTGCGCGAGCCGCGCGACATCGGCCTCGGAGAGCGTCGTTCCGTAAGACTGGCGGCCTTCCTCGCGGAACAGGTAGTCCAGCGACGTCTGGATCATGGCCGGGTCGGCGTACAGCACGCTGTCGCCGTTGAGAATATCCTCCTGCTTTACGAGTCGCTCGGTTTTGAACTGGCCCGGTCGATAGGTCTCGGCATCGAGATCTTGGAACAGCGCGCGGTGGATAAGGGAGAGCATGTCGGGGGCGAAGACGAAGCTGCCGGCCTCCAGCATCTCGGCGATGCGCTGGCTGACCAGATCGGCCTCGGCCGTGGCCTGCCGCCCGTCCGCTTCCCCCGTGTGATAGGCGCGGATGAGCTCGCCTGTCTCCTGCAAGGTGTACTGGCCCTGTTCGTAGCTGCGGGCCAGGTCGTGCAGGTAGGGAGATACTTCCAGCCCGTCCACCGCCTGCAGCCCGATGGCCACAGCCCAGTAGTGCCGCCGCGCCTCTGCATCGGAGGCATGGGTGTCGGTCTCATAGGGGAAGTCGTCGAAGCTATCGGCAGACATAGCCCATCCTTCTCGTTGACCCTTTCTGCTGAGTGGAGGTGGCGGAAAGTAAAACGCCCTCCGAAGAGGGCGTTCGTTTCAAATGGTGCGGGCGAGAGGACTTGAACCTCCATGGGGTTGCCCCCATACGGACCTGAACCGTACGCGTCTGCCAATTCCGCCACGCCCGCAGGTGCTTTTTCGGCCTTGCCAAAAGAGCGTTGACTATCTTACCCGACTTACGCCACCGGTGCAAGAAGTTTTTTTGGGAAATGCCGCGTTTTCGTCAGGGCCATGGCTCGGAGAAGAGGACGCTGCGTTGGTCAGGCGGGGTCGGCCTATTCCCCGCGCAGGATGGTGTCGGCGGTCTCGGTGAGGGCGGCGTCGGTTTCGTTCTGCTGGCGACGCTCGGCCTTCTTCTCGTGAGCGATCTCGTCGCCGATAGCTTCGTGGAAGCCGTGGGCTTCGCGCTCCTCTTGTTCCTTTACTTTGCGAATCTCGTCACCGATATGGTCTTCGACGTGCTTTTCCTTCTGCGTCTCGTGCTGGTGGTACGTTTCCTGGCTCACGGTGGCCTCCCTTTCGAAGCAGCGGCAACGGTGTTTCCATGTCGCTCGATCAATTGCCATTCATTTTGCGATAGGTCCAGCGGCTTCTTCTCTTCGCCGCCCTAACCGTCAACGAACCGCAACGGCTTTGTCGGGATATCTATCCTTCTATGACCATGATGTTCCGTTAATCTCCGTTAAGTTCCGTTATTCTCCGTTAAATCTCTTGAACAGGAGGAGGCCGTTGGCTGAAAACGGAATCTCCAGTCTGTTTGCCTGCAGGGGCGTGCGGCTATAATAACGGCGACAGAGCACAAGGCGATAGAACGTAGCCGCACAACAAGCACCGAGGGAAAGGACGCGGATATGGCAGAGGCAACGCCGGTCGTGGGTATTATCATGGGGTCGGAATCGGACATGCCGGCCATGGAGCCGTGCATGGCCCAGTTGGACGCCATGGGCGTGCCCTACGAGGTGAAGGTAGCGAGCGCCCACCGCAAGCCGGCCGTAGTGCACGAGTGGGCCGAAACGGCCCACGATCGCGGCATCAAGGTGATCATCGCCGCCGCCGGCAAGGCCGCGCATCTGGGCGGCGTGGTGGCCGCCTTCACGCCGCTGCCGGTCATCGCCGTGCCCATGAAGACGAGCGATTTGGGCGGCCTGGACTCGCTGCTGTCCATGGTGCAGATGCCCTCGGGCGTGCCGGTGGCCTGCGTGGCCATCAACGGCGCGAAGAACGCCGCCATTCTGGCCGTGCAGATGATGGGCACGGGCGATGCGACCATGCTGCAAAAGGTGGCCGACCTGAAGGCAGAGATGGCGTCGTAAGCCGTTCTCGTCTTGTGATGGGTGCGGTCTACGCCACGCAATTTGCTCGACGGTTTACGTGGCAGAGGCGGCCTTGTTCGTGGTTGCAGGCAGTTTGGACTCCGATTTTTCCCAAAAAATTGCGTTTGTTAGCATCCGCAGTGGAGCCGCGGGAAATCTAAGGGACGAAAATGACGCTAATGAGGGCAAATGGTTCAATTTCGGGGCAGAAAGTGGACATGAGGCGAGGTCTTCCGTCTCGAATGTCTGCAGAAAATGCTAACAACCGCAATTTTTGGCGAAAAGCCGATAGGCAAATTGTCCCAGTAGATTGAGTCGGCGGGTAGACAGTAAGTTGATACCGACAGAAAGAGCGTCCGTTAGGTTGACGCCAGCGGATAGGTTGTTCCAACAGGTTGACGAGAGTGGCGGAACGAACATGGTGAAGAAACTTTTGATGGGCAATGAGGCGTTTGCCCACGCGGCTCTGGAAGCCGGGGTGAACGTGGTGGCAGGCTATCCGGGCACGCCGTCGTCGGAGCTGGTGGAAACTGTGGCGAAGCTGCACGCGGCGGGCGCGGCCCAGGACGTGCATGTGGAATGGTCCACCAACGAGAAGGCGGCGCTCGAGATGCTGGCCGGCGCGTCCTACTGCGGCGCGCGGGTGCTGTTCACCTGCAAGCAGGTGGGGCTGAACGTCGCTTCCGATGCGCTCATGTCGCTGAACTACGTGGGCACGGGCGGCGGCTGCGTGCTGTTCGTGGCCGACGATCCGGGCCCCATCTCCTCCCAAACCGAGCAGGACACGCGTCGGTTCGGCGCCTTCGCGAAGGTGCCGGTGCTCGATCCGGCCACGCCCGAGCAGGGCTTCGCCATGATGCGGGCCGCCTTCGATCTGTCCGAGCGCTACCACACGCCGGTCATCGTGCGTCCCACGACGCGTATCAACCATGCTTCCACGTTCTTCGAGGTGGCCGAGGAAACTCACGGTCGTCCGCTGCCTGAAGAAGGTTTCCAGAAGGATCCGAAGTGGGTCATCTTCCCCAAGCGCGCCTTTGAGGCCCACGGCGAGATCAACCGTCGCCTGGCCCAGATTGCCTGGGACTACGCTTACGATCCGGCATTCGCGCGGTTCAACGAAGTGTTCGAAGGGGGCGGGGAAGGTGAGGGCGCTTGCGTGCAGAATGGCGTCGAAGGTGCTGGAGCGTCCGCTCCTGCGGTGGGCATTGTGGCTGGCGGCGTATCGGCAGCCTACGCCCGCGAGGCGTTATCGCTTATTGAGGCCCAGGCCTCCCGCGCCGGAATTCCTGTGCCCCGCTACCGTTTCATGGCCGTAGGCACGCCCTACCCTTTCCCGGCCGAGACGGCGGCGGCCTTCGCCGAGGAGCTGACCGATGTGATCGTCTTCGAAGAACTCGATTCCGTGCTGGAAGAGGAAATGCTGAAGCTGACCGGCGCGCGCCATCTGCCGCTGCGGGTGCACGGCAAGCTGACCGGCGAGGCTAACGATCGCGGCGAGAACACGACCGAGAACATCGCCGGTCGTCTGGGCAGGTTCTTCGACCGCACGAGCGCGTCTGCTGACTCTCCGCGCGAGGGCGGCGGCACCTCCACGTGCTCAAGCAATGGCTCGCTCGGCGGAACAGCCCACTGGGCTGTTCCGTTCGCTGTGCAACCTGCGAGCGAGGAGGTACCGCCGCCCTCGCGCTGCTCTTCCGAGACTGAGCACGGGGCCTCCCCCGACGCCGGGTGCGGACAGGCTGGTTCCCTTGCCGCCCTGGTGGCGTCCATCATCGGCGCCAACAACCTCGGCTACGACGGCCCCTTGCCGGTCCGTCCGCCGGTGCTGTGCGCGGGTTGTCCCCATCGCGGCAGCTTCTATGCCGCGAAGCAGGCGCTCCGCGGACGCGAGGCGGTGCTGTGCGGCGATATCGGCTGCTACACGCTCGGCAACGCCCAGCCACTTGATGCCGTGGACACCTGCCTGTGCATGGGCGCGGGCATCACCATGGCTCAGGGCTTCGCGGTGGCCGAGCCGCACAAGAAGCAGGTGGCCTTCGTGGGCGACTCCACGTTCTTCGCCAGCGCCATGACCGGCATCGCCAATGCCGTGTACAACGGCCACGACGTCACCTTCGCCATTCTGGACAACGCCACCACGGCCATGACCGGCAGCCAGCCGCACCCCGGCACGGGCGTCACGCTCATGGGCGAGCGGCGGCGTCCCATTGTGATTGAGGAAGTGCTGCACGGCCTCGGCATCCAGCACATCGGGTTCGCGAATCCGCACAGCCTGGAAAGCTCCGTGGCGGCGGCCCGCGCGGCCATCGACTTCGAAGGCCCGTCGGCGATCATCTTCCGCGCCCCGTGCATCCAGCTGAAGAAGCCCGATGCGCCGGTGACTATCGACGCCGATACGTGCACGGGCTGCAAGAAGTGCATCACCTCCATCGGGTGCCCCGGCATCGGCTTCGACGAAGGGCTGCGCGGCCCGAAATCCGGCGGACGCGGCCAGGCGTTCGTGGACACGAGCCTGTGCGACGGCTGCGGCCTGTGTACTCAGGTGTGCTCCTTTAACGCCATCCAGGGTGCCGTGGGTTTTGGCGGTGCGGTTCCGGCCGAGCCGGCCATCTACGCTCCGAACCCCGACCCGTTCCAAACGGGGCCGATCCCTCGTGTACTGACTGATGAGATGAACGACTTCCAGGAAACGGAGATAGCAGGCGAGCCGAACGAGACGCCTGGTGAGGTGTTGGGGGCAGCCGAAGGGGTGTCAGTGGCAGAACGCATCGTGCATTCCGAAGGGCCGACTGGCCCCTTGGCGGGATTGCCGCTGTCGGAGGAAGGAGGCGTGCGATGATTGACATTCTGCTTGCGGGCGTGGGCGGCCAGGGCACGGTGCTGGCCGCGAAGGTGCTGGCCCAGGCGGCGCAGAACAAGGGCTGGCAGGTGCGCACGGCCGAGACCATCGGCATGGCCCAGCGCGGCGGCAATGTAACGAGCCACGTGCGCATGGGGTCGAACGGGGAGGCGGTGTACTCTCCGCTCATCACGCCGGGTACGGCCGACATGGTCATCGCTCTGGAGCCGGGCGAGGCGGCCCGCGCGCTGCCCTATCTGGCGCCGGGCGGTGTGCTGGTGACGGCCACGACGGCCATCCAGCCGGTGACGGCGGCCCTGGCGAGCCAGCCTTATCGTGCCGGCGACGTTGTGGCAGCTTTGGCGAACTCCCTGCAGGCGGAGGCGTCCCACGAGCAAGCAGCCGAAACGATCGTTGCGCCGAACACCGTGACTGCTGACCAGGACGCCAGCGCCGATGGCGCGGAAGGCTACCCGGTGCCCCTGTTCATCCCCGTGGACGACGAGGCCCTCGTGCGCGAGGCCGGTGCGAGCTCCCGCAAGTCCCTCAACATGATGCTGCTCGCCGTGGCCGTGGCCCAGGGCCGTGTGCCGCTCACCGTCGACGAGCTGAAAGATGCGGTGCGCGCCCGCGTGAAGCCCCAGTTCGTCGCCATGAACCTCGCCGCCATTGACACCGCCGTCGCCAACTTCGGATAACAGAGGGCCTCGGATAATTTGCTCTAGCTGAATAACATGCAAGAGTTCTCATAGACGTGTTGCTTGATTTGTCAATTAAAGCATCTATAATTAATACCATAATTATGGTAATGAAAGTAGGTGCCTTATGACAGCCGCTGTGGCAGCGCTTCCGCTTATTCGACCTATCACTGATTTGCGCACGCAGTTCAATGACGTGTGCGCTCAGGCGACGGAGAGCCAGGAACCCATCATCCTCACGAAAAACGGCGTACCGGCCTATGTGCTGGAAGACTGCGCCGCTTATGAGGCCGCCGCTCAGCGCAACCGCATGTTCCTCGCCTTGCGTGAGGCGGAAATTGAAGAGCGCTACCGCCCGGAGGCGCTCACAGCGGAGGAATCCGACGCGCGCATGGCCGAAATCTTCAAGGTATGGGGGCTCGACTATGCTTGATCTTGCATGGCGTCCGCGGGCGCAGCTCGATCGGGAGTCCATCGCCATTTACCTCGGCCTCGAGCGGGGAATGCCCCAGGCGGCCCTCGATGCGATAAAGGGTATCGATGCGGCTTTGGAAACCGTACGAACCTTTCCGGACGCCGGCGGCCACTTTACCGACGACCATCTCGAGCACGAGTACCGCACGACGCTTGCGGGCCCCTACATCATCTACTACCGTTACAATGCCACTACGCTTACGGTGTACCGCATCATGCATCAGCGCCAATCCATCGACACCTACAGCCTGATTGAGTATTAACACTCAATCCAGAATCAGTATAGGTTGCCAAGGTACAATTCGAAAACAGTTGATCTCAATCAACCCTCAACCGATCAAACTCGGAAAAACATGAATCAAAAACTCGGAAAACCATGAATCAAAAACTCGGAAAACCATGAATAGTTTGATAGTATAGGGTCGATGCAAAGAAGCCGCTCGTAGAGAAAAGGTTGCGTGGGCCATGCCTCGGAAAACGCTTGTAAAGAATGGATATCTGCCGCGTCTTGTGGACGAGCAAATAGAGCGCTATCTCGAGGTCTTCGGGGCCGTAGAGGTGGCTGGTACGAAGTGGTGCGGAAAGACGTGGACGGCTTTGGCCCACGCGCAAAGCGTCAGCTATGTGGATGAAGAGTTGGACATGGCTCGTGCCGACCCAAAACTCATGCTCATAGGCGATCGCCCCCACGTTATAGACGAATGGCAGCTTGCGCCTGCGATTTGGAATGCAGTTCGTCATGCCATAGATGACGAGCGGGGGTTAAGGGGAGCGTGGCTGCTGACTGGGTCGTCCACCCCGATCTCGTCCGATGACCAAGAGGGCCAGAGCAGGCATAGTGGTGCGGGTCGGATTGGCTCTGTGAGGATGTATCCCTTCAGCTTGGCCGAGTCTGGGGAGTCTGAACGTTCTGTCTCGCTCCGCGGTCTATTCGCTCACCGGTTTCAGCCAGCGAAAGTTGAAAACGATACGCGTCAGCTAGCTGAGTTGATCTGCCGTGGGGGATGGCCCGAAGCCCTCGATCTTTCCGCTGAAAACGGTCAGCTCGTTGCAAGAGAATATCTGCGTCTTGTTTTCGAAAAGAGTGCTCCTAAACATGGCAAGAGTGGAGAGGTGGCCCGTCGGTTGTGCTTGTCGATTGCCCGCAATTTGGGACAGTCTCCAACCTACAAGACCATCATCAGCGATATGTACGGCGGAGAGGACAATCCATCATCCCTCGTAACCGAGCAGACGCTCGCCTCGTATCTGGAGTTTCTTCGCTCGATCTACCTTGTCGAGGAGGTGCCGGGCTGGGTGCCGCCAAAGCGCTCAAAAAAGCGCCTAGCGACGAAGCCGAAGCGCTACTTCGCCGATCCGTCGTTGGCCGCCGCCCTGCTATTGCTTTCGCCGGATTCCCTCCTCGCGGATGGGCAGACCTTCGGTCTTGTTTTCGAGAATCTTTGCATTCGCGATCTCAAGGTATACGCCCAGGCGATGGATCCTTCGATGCCGGCGGCTGTTTACTACTATCGGGACGATTCGGGGTTAGAGGCCGATGCTGTCATAGAGACCCTGGATGGTAGATGGGCCGCCTTCGAGTTCAAGCTCAGCGAAGAGAAGGTTCCCGATGCGGTGAAATCTCTCAGGCGGCTGCGGAAGAAAGTTGCAGAAAACCCACGAGCGCAGGGGCGTCCTCCAGAGTTCCTCTGTGTGATAACCGGCATTGGCTCGTATGCTAGAGAAGTGGAAGAGGGCATTTACGTCGTGCCCCTCAGGGCGCTGGCAGACTGATACGGTGTACCGCATCATGCACCAGCGCCAATCCATCGACACCTACAGCCTGGTCGAGTATTAAAGGACTTCCAGCGGGATTTACCGCTTGGAGTGAAAGAATTTTCTTCCATGATAGCTTCTAAGTTCCTCTAAGTTTGCAAGGGGTTCCCTGCAAAGACCTATTAGAACTACGGAGGGGAGGAGTACGGGTAATTCTGATTTGGGAGAAAAATTCGTGAAATAATCTCCCGCAGCGGAGATTTTTACGGCAAAGAGGATTATCTGCACTCGCTCGAAGAACGCTTGGCCTCGGGGCAATTAATAATTCGGAAAGAAAGATTGCGGATGGCGGTAATGGCTATTGGGGTCTGGTTCTCGTACTCTTGTAGACACGTTGAGGAGAACGTGCTTCTGAGTAAGGGAGAAGAGGAGGACCTATGGCTCGCAATGAAGAGACGCTCCACGTTGATTCGCACCCGACGACTCGGAACGCTGCTCATCTGACTCGCCGCAGCTTTATCAAAGCCACTACGGCTGCTACGGCTTTGGCCGCGGCTAGCTCGCTGACTGCTTGCGCTCCGGCTACGAGCGATTTGGCCGCTACGGGTGAAGATGCTGAAGCTGCCCATCCGGTCGGTCGCGATATCGTGTCAGGCGAGTGGAAGACGGCGGCCTGCTGGCACAACTGCGGTGGTCGCTGCCTGAACAAGGTGCTTGTGCAAGACGGCGTTGTCGTGCGCCAGAAGACCGACGACACCCACGAGGACAGTCCGGACTATCCGCAGCAGCGCGGGTGCCTGCGCGGCCGCAGCCAGCGCAAGCAGGTGTTCGCCGAGGATCGCATCAAGTATCCGCTCAAGCGCGCCGGCTGGAGCTTGGACGCTCCCAATGGCGAGTTGCGCGGCAAGGACGAGTGGGAGCGTGTGAGCTGGGACGAGGCGCTCGATCTGGTGGCTCAGGGCCTGACTCGCGCCAAGGAGCAGTATGGCAACCGCTCCATCCTGCTCCTGAAGGGTTGGAATCCCGAGATGACCCGCACCATGGGCGCCTTCGGCGGCTTCACGAACTTCTGGGACACCAACTCCTATGGCTCCTGGTCGAAGACTCCGTTCGTCATCGGGTTCCATCACGACAACATGCAGGACCAGACTATCAACGACCGTTACGACCTGCGCAACTGCGAGACCATCGTCATGATGGCTATGAACCCGGCCTGGAGCGCTGCGGGCAGCCAAATGTGGAACTACTGGCAGGCCAAGGCCGCCGGCGCGAAGTTCATCGTCGTTGATCCCATGTACAGCGAGACGGCGGCCACCTTGGATGCGGAGTGGATTCCCATTCGCCCGGCCACCGACATGGCCTTCCTGCTCGGCGTGGCCTACGCCATGCTGGAGGCCGACGAGGCTGAGGGCCTCATTGACTGGGACTTCCTGAACCGCTGCACCGTGGGCTTCGATGCCGAGCATATGCCGTCCGATGCTAAACAGCAGACGAACTTCAAGGACTACGTGCAGGGCGCCTACGACAACACGCCGAAAACGCCGGAATGGGCCAGCGAAATCTGCGGTGCCTCGCCCGAGGCCATCCGCAATCTGGCCCGCGCTATGGGCAAGGATCACAAGGTGGGCTTCCTCGTGTCGGCTGCCTCGGCCCGCGTCAACAACACCGACAACCTGCCCCAGCTCGTCATGACCGTGGGCGCCATGGGCGGCCACATGGGCAAGTCGGGCCACATGACGGGTTCCACCATGCATGTGACTTCGGGTAATGGCGGGCCGGCTCTCATTAAGGCCGGCAAGGACGGTCTGCCCGAGATCAAGAACCCCGTGGATGACCACATCAATGGCAACGAGGTGTGGGATGCTGTCATCGATGGCACTTATACTTTCACGGGCACGAAGCACTACGACCCGGCCGAGAAGCGCGATATCGACATCCACGTCATCTACCATTCAAGCGGCAACAAACTGCAGACCAACGTGGGCATGGCCCGCGCCATCGAGGCCCATCGCAAGGTGGACATGGTGGTGGCCCATGCCCAGTTCTTTACCTCGGCCGCCCGCTATGCCGACATCATCCTGCCCCTCACCACCGAGTGGGAGCGCTTCGACGGTCTGTTCGGCGGCACGCTCGGCCATAAGTCGAACCGCGAGATGATGGTGGCCTATCAGCAGATCATCGACCCCTTGTACGAGGCAAAGTCCGACCAGGACATTGCCTGCGAGCTAGCCGAGAAGCTGGGCATCGCGCGCGCTGATGTGTACCCCTTCGATGTGAAGCAGCAGTATTTCAATCAGCTGGCTTCCATGGAGGTGTGCGACGAGGACGGCAAAACCTATGTGCCGGCCGTGGGCATCACCCAGGAAGACATCGACGAGCTGGGCGTGGAAGGCGAGCCCCAGGAGGGCAAGCTGGCCTATCAGGAGCTCAAGCAGCTCGGCGTGTATCAGGTCAAGCGCACTCCCGACGACAACTACGGCTATATTGCTTTCAAGGACTTCGTGGAAGACCCCGAGGCTAATCCGCTGGAAACGCCCTCCGGTAAGCTGGAGATATACAGCCAGACGCTTGCGGACACGTTCTCGGCCATGGGTTGGGACACGGTGACCCCCATTCCCACCTATGTGAAGGTGACCAACGGCTACGAGGACGCCTCCGCGTCCGGGGCTGAGTATCCCCTGCAGGTGATGAACCCCCACTATCTGCGTCGTGCTCACTCGGTGTTCGACAATATCGGCTGGTTGCGCGAGGCGTGGACGAACCCGGTGTTCATCAGCACTGCCGACGCCGATGCGGCCGGGGTGTCCGACGGCGACACGGTGCTCGTCTCGAGCCCCTACGGCCAGTGCGTGCGCAACGCCTGCGTGTATGCGGGCCTCATGCCCGGCGTGGTGGCTCTGCCTCACGGCGCGTGGGTGGCCGTGGACGAAGAGACTGGTATCGATGTGGCCGGCGCTGACAACTGCCTGACGGGCCCCGCCCCCAACGGTCAGGGCGTGTCGGGCTACAATTCCGCGCTCTGCAAGATTGAGAAGTACACGGGCGAGGCTTTGGCTCCCGATGCCGAGCAGCCGCTTCGCATTGTCTGCAAGGATGGTGAGTAACCTATGGCCGACGTGAAAGAGAACAAGAACCCGCAGGGATTCTATTTCAACCAGCAGATGTGCATAGGCTGCCGTACGTGTCAGGTGGCCTGCAAGGATAAGAACGACCTGGAAGTAGGCTACCTCTTTCGCCGGGTGGAAAGCTTCGAAGTGGGGGAATTCCCCGCTCCCGCCACTTTCCACTACTCCGGGGCCTGCAACCACTGCCATACTCCGGCCTGTGTGGAAGTGTGTCCTGCTGGCGCCACTTACATCAACGAGGAAGACGGCACGGTGCAGCATGACGATGAAGCGTGCATCGGCTGCGGCTACTGCGTGAAGGCTTGCCCCTATGGACACCCGGTGCTCATCGAGGAGTTGAACGTCGTGCATCGTTGCGACGGATGCATCGATCTTCGCTCGGCAGGGGAGAAGCCGGCTTGCGTGGCGGCTTGCCCCATGCGCGCACTCGATTTCGGGCCTATCGAGGAATTGCGCGCTGCTCATCCTGACGGGGTGAACCAGATCTCGGTGCTGCCCGAGCCCACCACCGATCCCTCGGTGGTTATCGATGCCCGTCAGGCGGCCTTTGCCGGCGAGCTGAAGCAGCTCGTTCTGTAGCCACCTTTCCGCCGAGCCGGGCCGTGCGACCTCCCTCCCGTCGTACGGTCCGGCTTTCCGCGCTACACTGGTCGAAGGTGGAAGGGGGGCGAAAGTGAAGCTGAAAACCAAATTTCTCTGCCTGATCGCCGTGCTGCTGGCGGTGTCGCTCGGTGCGAACTTGGTTTGGACTTCCGCAAACAAGCATGCCCAAATGGAAAACGAGTTGCGGGAGCAGGCGCGCGCCCTCGCTCAGCAAATGGATGCCGTCTGGGAATTCATGGTGGCCAATCAAGACCGCCTGGCCCAAGTGGCCTTCACGGAAGATGGCGTGTACCAAGGGCTTCACTGCGCCATTGCTGGTCGCATCATCGGTCAGTCTTTCACGATGCATTCCGATTACACGACGCGGTTCGTGAATTTCAATCCGCGCAATAAAGCTGGTGAGCCCGATGGCTACGAGGCGGCCGCGCTCTCCGCGTTCCACGACGATGCAAGTCGTGCCGACTACTACGGCTTTACCGACTATGAGGGACACCAAGTCTTTCGATATGTGGCTCCCATGACCATAGATGAGGCCTGCCTGCAGTGCCATGGCGAACCGGCTGGGGAGCTGGACGTGACCGGCACTCCCAAAGAGGGGTGGAAAATGGGGGATATCGGTGGCGCCATCAGCATCATTATGCCGCTCGACGTGTACCAGGCCAATGAGCGCGATTCCATTGCTCAAGATGTCCTGTTCTTCGCCGTCATGCTGGCGGTGTGCTTGGTCGTGGTGTATGTGGCGCTGACCTATTTGGTCACACGGCCTTTGGGCAAAATTCGTTCCGGTGTGGACGAGGTGTCAGAAGGCAATCTTGATGTGCGTCTCAGCTATAGCGAATCGTCCCAAGAAATGAGTTCGCTCACGACGGCCTTCAACGACATGGCCCACGAGCTTGCTGATGTTTACGCAGGACTTGAAGACGAGGTGGCTGATCGGACGGCTCAGCTGCAGCAGGCTAACGAGGTGCTCGAGCAGCAGCGCCGCCAGCTGGAAGCGGTCAACGCTCAGCTGGTGGATGAGAATCAGTACAAGAGCGACTTCCTCTCTATGGTGAGCCATGAGCTGCGCACGCCGCTCACTTCCATCGTGGCCTTTGCCGATCTGCTGAGCAAGCATCGTGCAGGAGCTGACGAGAACGAGGCTAAGGCCTTGGCGGGCATCGAAGCTAACTCCCAGGCGCTCATGCTGATGATCAACGACATCCTGGAGATGAGTCGTCTTGATGCCGGTCGCGTGAAGCTGAGTCTGGAAGTGGTGGACGTCGGCGATGTGGTGGGCATCGTGCGCGCCACGGTAGGGCCCCTGGCGGCTAAGGAGCATTTGGAGTTCACGAACGAGGTGGCTCCGGACGTGCCGCTCGTGCAGGGCGATTTCGACAAGCTCGTCCACGTGCTACAGAATTTGTGCGGCAACGCGGTGAAATTTACGCCTGACGGGGGTACCGTGCATCTTGGGGCCGCTTTCCACCCTGCCAGCTCAAAAGACGCTGTCGATGAGGTATGGCTTACGGTGGCTGATAGCGGCATCGGCATAGATGCCGCAGATCAGGAACGTATCTTCGAGAAGTTCGTGCAGGTGGATTCCTCATCCACCCGGCGCTACAACGGTACGGGATTGGGACTCGCCATCGTGCGCGAGTACGCCGAGATGCACGGGGGCTCTGTGAGCGTGGAAAGCGAGCTGGGCCAGGGAGCTTCCTTTGTCGTGCGCATCCCTGTGTCTGGCCCGGTTTCGCGAGAAACGGCAGAGAAGGACGAGAAATCTGGTAGCGGGCCTAGTGGCGAAGACCTTCCGAAGGGGGAACAATCATGAATCGACCCATCAAAGTGATGCTTATCGACGACGATCCGGGCATTCACGAAAGTCTTCGAGCCGTCGTAGAAGAAGCGGGCTACGAGTTCTGCGGGGCTCTTGGCGGGCGAGAGGGGCTTCGGCTGTTGGATGACGAGCACCCCGATCTGTTGCTTCTCGACGTGATGATGCCCGGCATGAATGGCTTCGACGTCTGCCAGCAAATGCGCGAGGAGGGACGTCGCATTCCCGTTATCTTTCTCACAGCGAAAAACGACATCGTAGACAAGAGCACGGGTTTCAAGGCCGGTGCCGATGACTACGTGACCAAGCCCTTCATCGCCGATGAGCTGCTGCTGCGCATCGACGCTCACGTGCGGCGTCACCGCGGCGACATCGAACATGCGCGCAAAAATTCAACCGATGCCAGCGAGCTGGCGCGCCGCGAACCGTGCCGCATAGGAGATCTGGAAGTGTTCTTCGATCGCTACGAAGTGCATTTGCACGGCGAGACAGTTCCTCTGACGGCTAAGGAATTTGAAATACTTGCGCTTTTGGCCGAAAGCCCCGGAGAGGTGTTCACGCGACGCCGCATCTACGAGCACCTGTGGGGCGAGACGGCGGAGGTGGATGAGAACTCCATCACGGTGTTCATGCGCAAGATCCGCGAAAAGATTGAGAACAATCCCAGCGAGCCGCGATATCTGCTCACTGTCTGGCGCGTTGGCTATAAGCTGGCGGCAGAGTAGCGAGTGACGGGATAGGCTGTCGCTGCGTTTCTCATTTTTGGTTCTGATCGGCCATTTTCCCTAAAATCATACCTTTCGGATGAGTGCTTTAGGACATATCGCCGCTTTCGTGAGACTGACGGCGAGGCGCCAATGTCCTTACGATGCAGGGGTAACCGAACCGGCAGGGACGCTGGTTCGCCGAAAGGAGGAAGTAATGGGAGAAATCAAGGGAATGGGTCGTCGCGACTTCTTGAAGACGGCTGCTCTCTCTGGTCTGGCGCTGGGAGGTGCTGCTGCACTGACGGGTTGTGCCCCCTCGACGGGCGCGGAAAAGGGCGCGAGCGCGAAGGCGAGCGCCGGCGCCGATGTTGCTTGGGATAAGGAAGTAGACGTGCTCGTCATCGGCTCGGGCACCGGTGCGTTCGCGGCTCTGGTCGCCGCGGCCAAGGGCGCCGAATCGGTGTGCCTTGTCGAGAAGGGAACCATGTGGGGCGGCACTGCCGCTACCTCGGGCGGCGGCCTGGCTGTGCCGCTGACCTACGCCGCCACCGACGCCGGCATCACCGACAGCAAGGAAGAGGTGGTCAAGTACTTCACCAACGCCACCGACGGTCGCGTCGATCAGGCTGTGCTCAACTCGTTCATCGATAACGGCAGCACCTTCATCGACTGGATTTCTGAGGAGATGGGCTGGAAGTTCGCAGCCTCGCCGCTATTCGGCGATTACTACGAGCCCATGGATGGCTGGATTCCCATGGGTCGCGGCAGCCTCGGCGCCGCCGACGCCAGCGGTTCGCTCTCGGCTGCTCAGATGTGGGATCAGATGTCCCTACGACCTGTTCAACCAGGCGTTCGCCTACTATGACACGGGCGAGCCGGGCCATGTGAACATCCCCGCCTACTTCATTTGCGATGCTGCCTGCTGGGCTACCTACTCGCTTCCCGGCCACACGGTAGGCGCCGTGGGCGATGGCGAGGACAGCTACTTCAACGAGACCTACGGCGGAGAAGCTTCCGACCCGTCGGAGGTGCCGGCGCATTTCGTGAAGGCCGACACTCTGGAAGAGCTCGCCGAGAAGCTGGGTATCGACGCGGCTGGCCTCGCTGCCGAGATTGCGACCTTCAACGAGAACGCTGCCAAGGGCGTTGACCCGGTGTACCATCGCGGCGAGAAGCACCTGGACATCAACACCACCGGCGTTATGGCCGGTAGCCGAACCGATCTGGCGAACCCGGTGCTCGCGCCGCTGGCCACGGGCCCGTTCTACGGCGCCGTGTATGTGCCCGGCACCTGCGGCACCGCCGGCGGTCTCACCATTAACGAGAACGCTCAGGTCGTGAACGTGAACGGCGAGCCCATCGAGCACCTGTACGCCGTGGGCAACTGCTCCTCCGGCGTATCGGGTGGAACGTACGTGCACGGCGGCATCAGCCTGGGTTCGGGCGCCGTCATGAGCTGGGTGGCCGTGAACCACGTCCTGGCCGCCAAGGCTTAAGCCAACTTCTGCTGGCAGCGGATCCCTCCCTACGCTGCCAGCCCATACCCTTCCCTTTGGCGGCTTCGCTTCGGCGAAGCCGCCTCCTTTATCAACGGAAGGAAGGCGCTTTAATGGGGAGCATTCCTTTTGCTAATGAGGGAGGTTCTGCTTGAAGTAGTCGATAAGCTCCTGTTTGGAGTGGATGCCGAGTTTCGCGTAGATGCGCTTCGCGTGGGTGCGGGCCGTGCCCTCCGAGATGAACAGCTCTTGCTGCACAATGCGCAGGCTTCGTCCCTCTAGGAGAAGGGACGCCACTTCGGTCTCCCTTTTGGTGAGGCCTGCCTTTCGAGCTACGTCCTCTACGGCCGATTCGCGACTCATGCTTGCCGCGCGTCCCAGAGTGTTCACCCATATCCCCGAGAAGGCGAAGAACCCCACAAGGGTGAGAAGGCACACGAAGGAAGACAGATCAACGAGAATAGGGTCTGGCAGCGGGATGAAATGCTCACGGCCGATCAGCCCGATCGCAATGCCGAGGCCCCAGCATAGGTTAATGAGGGCGAAGTAGGTGGCCTTCCGCAAATCGAGGCCGAACGCCGTGATAATGCCGAGCAGCAGGAAGAGCAGCTGCGAGATGAGGAACAGCGGTGCGGGGCGAGTGAACAGCTCCGAGGGGGAGGTGGCCATGGATACCGTGCCGAGTGCCACCACCAAACCGGTTGCGAGACCGACGAGGCACGGTACGACGATAGGCGAGGACAGGCGTACCTTCTTGGGCAGAGGCCCCAGGCGTGTGGAACTTGGTGCGGGGTTGTTTGCGCCTGCGAGCATGACGAGGGGTGCGGCTATGATGCAAGCGTCGTATACGGCTCGCGGCACGAGCAAGAGCCCCAGGTTTAACAGGTAGAAAAGCAGCAGCGAGCCGGACAGCGCCACCGATAGCGTGGAAAAGTCATCGCATTTCGCCAAGGTCTCCAGTCGAAGCAATGCGGCGAAAGTGCAAGCCACGGTCAAGGAAAGAATGAGCGTCGCATGCAGTGTGGCACTGGAGATGGGCATGTGGGGCTCTAGGGCCAAGCCGAGGGTCGTGAACGTGGCCGCAAGGGCGCCGCCGATGCGAATGGCTTTGGGGATGCGATCCCATCGCGCCCGGCCTATGCCTATGACCAAGGCGATGCCGATGAGTGGGCCTGGTATGGCGGGCGTTGCAACAGAGTCGATAAAGGATACGGTGAAAAGGCTGTCGTAATTAATTTGATGCAGCCAGAGCCAGATGATGGCATCGAGTAGGGCTATCTGCGCTGCCTGTTTCCGGTTGACCCTATGGGCCTTCAGATTGATTTGCACGATCCCCTCCCTTGAAATAAGCAAACCATGTCTTTTGGTCGAGAAAAGCCCAAGTATCCGTTTTTGTTAGACGGGCATTTTCTGGCCCGCTGGATATGCTTCCTGCGGGTTTGGTCTCGGGCTCTGCAATTTGCTCGTGGAAGACAATGTAGCAAACCTGGGGCCGAGCCTATCCGTTGGAAGTTTTTTTGTCAAGAAAGAGGCCGCGGCATGAGACGGCTTTCGAGCCCCTGGAAAAGGGATTCATTTTTGTGTCCGTTTTGAAACCAATATGAGTGTTTTATCAGGCTTAACCTCCACTTATGCCGAATCTGTTCTTGATAAAATCGAAGGGTTTTTGAGAGAGCGAAATACGTGCGAGAAGGAACGGTCTTATGGTTTCTCGTTTCGAATATCATGGCAAGGAAAGCTTGATGGAAAAGCGCCGCCAAAGGCGCAAAGAGCAGCTGAGGAATCGGACGGTGGCCCTGGCGGCGGGCTTGTTGCTGGCGGGTGTTTGCGGTGTGTCGAGCGCCCTTGCGGCTACTGGGGGTTCGGACGGGTTCGATGTGGTGGACGTCCTGCAGGATACCGCCTCGTTGAGCGCCGCGCCTTCCAGCCTTGTTCCTGCTGAGGACGACGCGCTCTGGCAGGTGGCTGCCGAAGGTGGGAGCGATGCCGCCCTGAAGGAGATTGCGAGCCGGGGTGCCAATCTCCTAGCCGCCCGATCTGGAGGTCAGAGAGCGGTTGAGGGAATGCGAATTACGACTGCCCTGATTAAGGTAGAAGGTGTACTCGATCAAAATTTGGCAAATGATAGCTCCTTCTCCGTCGACTTCAACAAGCAATTCACCCTGCACATTGAGGTGGAAAGCGAGTTGAATCTGGCGAATAAAAAGGTGGAGATCACCGTGCCCGACGGGCTGACCGTGGTGGAGTACCCCATCCCCGAGCGGGGTGACATGGCGGAGAGCGTAACGCCTGAAAGCATTGACCAGCTGCACAGTGTGAACAACTACGGCGGCTACCACCCCACAAATGGCACCATCACCTATTCTCTCAAAAATACGGCGGAAAAGAACAGCTTTAATATCGTTCTGGCCCCGGACACCGTTCTCTGGAACAGAACAAAGGAGCAGGAGCTTAAGGATTCGCTCAAAATCGAAGTCTACACAGGCGATCGAACATATCAGACAATCTCTGCCACTCCAAAGATTACGGGCAAATACAATGATACGCCTAGTGACAACAGAGCGATCCAGACCGGCCCCAGACTGTCCCGGATTGGCGTGAAGACTGGTGTACCCACGGCGGCGAATCAGCCCTTTGCCCTGCGGCAAATCTGGATAAACCCGGACAAGGACTACATCGATATGCCCCAGTTCTTTAAGAAGCTGGAGCTCACCATTGCCTTGCCATACTACACAGAAAATGGCAACAATATTTATGCGAAACTCGATCATATCACCTGGGATCCTGCGGGAGAGTCTACCAGGCTCAACCTGCTGGATCCGGAAAACCACAAGGGTGGTGACGATAGCTATAAGGACGGCTTTAACTTCACAAAGACGGTAGACGATGCCAATCACACTGTTAAACTGACCTGGGAAAACTTGTACCTGGAGTATGCGCAGGATTACTTTACCCCCTATTTTAAGTGGACGTCCGATTGTGACATCACAACTACAAATGCCGTCAGGTGGGGCAGCGATTCGATTCTCAACACCGGTAAGACAGCCCCCGGATGCTACGAGGGGAAGACGCCCACTACTGGCGATGCCTCCGCAGTGGGCGGAACGATCACCTGGCAGGATGACAGTACGTGGTATCTCTATAATGGCGACTGCACTACGCTCAGCTTCACTGCTCAAGCAGGAGAGAGCATGAGCGTGAATGGAAAAGCCAACAATCAGCCAATCTATAATAATTACGCAAGCGATTCCAATATTATCTATTATCTGGGACAGTTCCATGTGGTCAACCAGGGCGGCGCCGTGAGCGCCAATAAGACGGTGGAATTCACCTATGGAAACAATGATAAAATCGGCGTCACCGCCCAGAAGATTCCTGCAACCACGGGCAATGTTGTGGAAGTCTGGTACACGACGACAACGAACCCAACCGAACAAAAGTACAACGGCACCCTCATCAGCAGCGGCGGCTTTGTCGCCTTTACCACCCAGATGGCAGGACTTGGCAAGGGCGAGTATTTCACCAAGATCAAGGCCAACGTAGGCAGCTATGAGAAGGACTACGTGGGCTATGTGTCCTCCCGTGATCAGGATCCCACGTCGGGATATGCTACCACCTTCGGCAAGCTGCTGACCGCAGACGAGGCTACGTATTCCAACTTTGCTTCCATGAAAATGTACGATACCGGTTCAGGTGATAGCACGGCCAAATCGGGCAACTATACCGTAAAGGTCACAAACACAAGGGGCGAGATCCCCTTGGCCATGGAGCAGGCGTACGAGGAGAATTCCTTGGAGCGGGTGCCGATCCTGAGCAAGACCTCCGCAACAGCGGGAGAGACCATTACCTTCAACGGTCTGCTCAGCTCGTCCGCTTATCCTTATTCTTCCAACAATATTACAACGGATCAGGAAATCTATATCCGTCTGCCGGAAAAGATCACGGTCAAAAACCTCAAGCTATACCAAGAGGTTGGAAGAATGGCGGATAAGGTTTTCCTCCTCGACGCGGTTACGGAGACGGTAACGAGTCCCCAAAGGACCGAGATTGCCAAAGACTCATACAGCTTTGTGGAGGTAACATCTGCTGCCGAAACCGGCTATAAGCTGTACAAGATCACCTTTATGGACGCGGATAACCCCGCAAAGGTTGGCTGGTTCACCGACGGGCTGGGGCAGTACCAGATCGGGATTTCCTTTGATATGGAGATCGCCAAGGACGCCGATGCCATGACCTTGGATATGCGGGACTGCGTACGGTTCAAGAGCGCATCCCTGACCTCCACATCCAACAACGGCACCCTGGCCCAATATCAGGTTATGGATGATAGGGTGCGGTACAGCACCTTCAACGTCAACGCAAAGGGCGCGAAGCTCTCGGTGGTGGCGGCCCGGCTGGGCTTGACCTTCACCTTCGGCGCAAGAATGCTGGACAAGTCAAACACGGAACCAGACTATGACGCAGGCGACTACTCAAACTTCGAGGAAAAGGGCGACAAGGTCTATCTCAAAGATGCGGATCATGTTGTGGACATGCTTTTTACCCTCAAGAATGAAACTGGACGAGTTTTTTCCAAGGACGACGCGCAGGCCTTTTATTACTTTATTCCGGTGCCCAAAGAGGGGGATTTCTGGGATAGTCATATGCAAGATAAGGCATTTGACTTTGACATGATGCTGACGGGAGAACCGACGCTCAGCGGTGCATCTGCAGTCCGCAATCATATTCAGGTAACGTACAGCACCAAGGTTGATGCAAGCGCAGCCCCTGGAGATTCTTTTCACTATAGTACTGTTACGAATGATAACTATGTTACGGCAGAAAAAATTACCAATTGGGGCGATGTGAAAATGATTCGCATCGCGGCTACGAGTGATACCGAAAGCATTCCGGAGGATGCGGATCTAAAAGTTAACCTGCGTCTGAGTCCAAAGTTTGACAGCAGCGCCGATCTTGTGGGCAGCGTGGTCAACTTTGGGCCTTGCGGCGTGTCTCCCTATTCCGTGGGCAGCACGCTCAATCAGGGGCACAACCCCTTGTCACGCATTCAAGTTGAGTTCCAGACGGGCGTTATTGAAGGGAAGGTCTTTATTGATAAAGACTTCGATGGCGTCTATACGGAAGACGCGGATGATCTCTATACCGGTAAGATTAAAGTAAGTGCACCTCATCAGAATGGAGTTGGCGCCGACGACACCGAAAGCCACGAGACAATTACCGAAACGGGTGTGTTTAAATTCACGGGCCGGCGGGCAGATACCTACCATGTGATTGTTGCCAACCCCGGCAGCAGCGATGCCAACGGCGATAATCCGCTGAAGTTTTCTCTACCAGAAAGTGGAGGGGCGTTTGGTCTGGGTGATGACGAGACGACCGCTACGGCCACGGTGACGCTTGAAAAAGGAACAGGCAAAGGCACCGCCGATCTGGCGATTGGTCTTCAGCAACCCCATACTGTTTCCTTTAGTGCAGAAAACGCAACGCTGAGCGCCTCTTCAACCAAGGTGTGGCACAACGATGCGCTGAAGGAGGGCATTCCGACGGTTACGGCCTCGAGTGGCTGGAGATTCACGGGGAACTGGACAGACGAAGCCACCACGTATACCACTGACCAGTTGAAGGAGCAGGTAATCAATGCGGATGACAAGACCTTTGCTGCCGAGGTGAAGAAGCTCTACTCGGTGACCTATGACTTGAACGGCGGAACCGGAGCGGGTGCTCCGGAAACCACGCAGCATGTTGAAGGCGAGAAGGTTTCGCCAAATTATACGGGCACCAGCAGTCTGAACAAGGGAGAGAAGACGATCTTTGTCGGCTGGAGCCTGGAGAAAATCGCGGACGTTCTTCAGGAGGATGCGACTCAAGAAACCATCGGCAAGATCATCTCTACGGATCAGCATGACATGCCCGATCATGACGTCCACCTTTATGCCGTCTATGCGATGGATGCCAATGGTAACAGCAATCCGGATTACAACGACGATGCCGTCCATGTCCGTTATCACGGCAACAATGGTGACTATACCGACATCATCTGTCCCCACCATCATGTGATAGGGGCAAAGGAACAGCTCTCCACCAACGGTGCGGTTTCCGGTAAAAGCCTGGGGCATGATGACGACGCATCGAGTGCTGCCGCTGAGGTAAAAAACCATACCTTTACTTACGGTACCAACATCTTTGTCGGCTGGAGCACTACGCCGATCCTTGACCGTGTGATAAAAACCAAGGCGGATCACGATGACTTGAAAGACAGCATCGTGACAGAGGTGACGATGCTGTCAAAGCCAGGCGCCGACGTTTCTGCGGATGACGCTAAAGATACGAGCAAGTACGCCGATGCAGATGGCAATACCAACGTCTACGCCGTCTGGGCCGCCGATCGCAACGGGAACAAAGTAGCTGACTACACAGAAGAATATCAGCTGACCTATGAAGCCAACGCTAGAGACGGTGACACGGTTGGCGCGATGCCCACGATCAGCGGAGCGCACATCCCCTCCGACAAGGTGACCTTGAGCGACGCCAAGCCCACGCATAGCGATGTAGATGGCAAGAAAGTGGTTTTCATCGGTTGGACCGAAACGCAAACGAATTCAATTTTCGGCCGTGCCGATGAGGCGCCGGCTACGGTTACCGAAGTCACCTTTGGAGCTGCTGACAAGACAGTCTACGCTGCCTGGGGCTATGACGAAGACGACGATGGCGTGGCCGATGCGCTGGAAACGTACTCTCTCATCTACGATCTTAACGGAGGCAGCGGAACGCCTCCAGCGCAAGTGAGCAATATCGCGAAAGGCAGTGAAGTCAAGCTGACCACGGAGGCAGGTTTCCGTCGCAACGCCAATGAGCTTTTCGTCGGATGGAGCGCCACGGAACACGAGGATGCCTTCACGGCGGCCCAGAAGGAGGAGCTCAAGCAGGCTCTCATCACAGGCACGAGCGTCATTTTCGATACGGCGGACAGAACGTTGTATGCCGTTTGGGCTGCCGACCGCAACGGCAACCACGTGGCGGACTATCAAGAGCCGCAGTACAAGATCAATTATGACGGCAACGCGCAGTCGGGAGGGTCGATCGAAGGCTTGCCCAGCGATAGCGAAATCCATCTGACGAGTGAAACCGTCACGCTCAGCACCGCTACGCCAATCTATCACTCTGCCGACGGCAAGAGCATCGCTTTCCTTGGTTGGACGGAGCGGCCCGCCAAGATCCTGAGCCGCAGCGATGACGAGCCGACCTTGGTAACGAGCGTTGCGTTCGACGATGCCGATAAAACCGTCTATGCCGCTTGGGGCTATGACGACAACAGGAACAATGTCGCCGACGTATTGGAGACCTACTCGCTTTCCTACGATTTGAATGGCGGCGTTGGCTCTGCCCCGGCAGGCCAGACCGACATCAGGAAGGGCACGCCGGTTCCGTTGACGTCGGATACGGGCTTCAGCCGGCAGCCCAGAAATCCCGACGGCATCACAGAAATCTTCGCAGGTTGGAGTCGGGCTAAGCACGAAGATGCCTTTACAGCGGAGCAGCGAGATGAAGCAAAGAAGGCGCTGGTCTCGGGCAAAATTATCATGGGAACGGAAGACCTTACTCTCTATGCCGTATGGGCACAGGACCGCAACAATAGCGGAGTACCTGATTTCTCCGAAACGTCATACAAGATCATCTACGACGGAAACGCTCAGGAAAATGGTACAGTTAAGGGGCTTCCCGTTGATGAGGGGCTTCATCTTGCCGGCGACACGGTATCTCTCGGCAGTGCTCGGCCCACTCACAGCGGCCTGAACGGCAAGGAAGTGGTGTTCCTCGGCTGGACGCTCAGTCGTGTCGACGGCATCTTCGATCATGAGGCGGCGCCCACCTCTGCCGATGAGGGCATGGCTCGCGATGGAGCGGCCTCCCACGCCTATGTTAATAGCGTGGAGCTTGTCGATGCCGATGTAACGGTGTACGCGGCATGGGGGTATCAGGAGCATGTTTGGGGCGACTGGGCTGTCGAAACTCCTTCGACCTGCGTTCAGCAAGGAACCGAAAAGCGCACCTGCACTACGTGTGACGCCGTTGAAAGACGGCCGCTCGATGTTCTTCCCCACGAGTGGGAGGCGAATTTCACGGTAGACAAGCCCGTTACCTGCGTTGAGGACGGTCTGAAATCGAATCATTGCAAGCATTGCGGCGCAACGAGATATGCGACGCCCATCCCGTCGGTGGGGCACGTGTTCGGCGGTTGGAAGGCCGATGCGGCGGGGCACTGGCGCGAGTGCACTGTCTGCAACGTCAAGGCGGCTGCGGGGGCTCATGAGTTCCGCGAGGTGATGGCCGATGATGGGCGTCGTCACGAGGTGTGCTCGGTTTGCGGTTACGATCGCGAGAAGCAGGCTATTCTCCCCGCGACGGATGGCGCGAGTGCGGCCAATGGCAGAGGCGGTTCCAGTTGGTTCCAAACGCTAATCCATCTTCCGCAGACGGGCGATCCGCAGGGTTGGTGGGTGGTCGTCCTTTTGGTGGCAACAGCACTTGGGGCGGGCATTTCGGTAGTAGCCTTCGGGCGCATGCGCCGTCTTGCGAGGGGTCGACACGCCAAATAGCGGGAAGGATCATCGGATGGAGCTACGAGAGGACAAGCTCTCGTGTTTAGCAGGAAAGTAGGGCAGGGTGACGCCAAGCAGCCGTCGGGCATCGTATGATTCGCGTAAAATCGTAACATCGCAAAAGGGCGATACGGGATTCGCTTCGGATGGTGCGGATCCGGCGATGCGCGAGGCGAGTCGCTTCGCTTTGCGCACCGTAAAGCATGAGAAAGGTGAACCGATGGGTTTTCCGAGGGAATTAAAGAGAACTGCTGCTGGTGCGGCCGGCTGCAGCTGCCCTTTTAATCCTCAGGGCAAAAAACAGCTCGGGGGGGGGGCTCCCAGAAAACAATAGGCGCCGCAAGGGGCGCTGACCCCTCTGTTGCGACCGCGCCGACCGCGCCGACCGTCCTTGCGGCCGCCCCTTCGAACGGGAGAGGGGGCAGATAGTCGTGGCGAACATCGTTATTGTTGAAGGCGAGCAATGCGTGGCTGATGTCGTGAAAGCCGCCTTCGAGCGCGAGGGCCATTATTGCGTCACGGTGTGTGACGGGCTTGATGCCGTTGACGCCATTGTAGAAGCGGATTTCGATCTTGCCGTTCTGGGCCTTGGTCTGACGGGCATCGACAGTATTCAATTACTCGAGTACATTCGCACGCTCGATATCCCTACGATCATGGTGCTTGACGCCTCTCAAGAGAAAGAGTGCCTGCACTGCATGGAAATCGGGGCAAGCGCCTGCATCATCAAGCCTTTTTCGGTTCGGGAGCTGCTGTCGTGCGCCAATAAGTTTCTCGAACGCGGCGCGCTCCGCGAGACGCTGCGCATGGGCACGACGGAGATCGATACGACGGCGCGGCAGGTGCGCATAGCCGGATGCGAAGTGGTTCTTTCCCCCAAAGAGTACGATCTGCTCATGCTGTTCGTGAGGAATCCCCATCGCGCTTTTAGCCGAGAAGATATTTATGAGCGCGTATGGCACGGTTATTACCCTTCGAAGTCGAAGGCTGTCGATATAGCCGTTGCGCGTTTACGGAAAAAGATGGGCTGGGACGCGGAGATCAAGGCCATCCGCAAATTCGGCTACCGATTCGATCCGCCATCTATGGGTTAATCCGTCATCTTTCCAGCCATCACCTCGCCTTTTCCCTGCGCGATTATCGTGATTCACGAGTGCGAGTTGTTGCCAGTTTGTTAGAATGGGGCATACTCGCAACAAATGTGTCCGAAGGAGAGATGCGCGCCCATGGAAATGACGAAAGAGCAGCTTGAGCTTATCGCCAATCAGCTGGCCACCATTAAGGAGCGGTCGCCGTTCTACGCGAAGAAGTTCGAAGGTATCGATGTCGCGGACGTGCGCACCCAGGCCGACTTCGAAAAGCTGCCCTTTTCCGAGAAAGATGACCTGCGCGCGGTGTATCCGCTGGGGTTGCAGGCGGTGCCCGACGAGGAAGTCGTGCGCATCCACAGCTCCTCGGGCACCACGGGCACGCCGGTTATCATCCCCTACACCCAGCAGGACGTCATCGACTGGGCCACGCAGTTCGCCCGCTGCTACGAGATGGCGGGCATCACCCCGCTCGACCGCATCCAAATCACCCCGGGCTACGGCCTGTGGACGGCCGGCATCGGTTTCCAGCTGGGCGCCGAGCGCCTGGGCGCCATGGCCATTCCCATGGGGCCGGGCAACACCGAGAAGCAGCTGAAGATGATGCAGGATCTGAAGTCCACGGTCATCTGCGCCACCAGCTCCTACGCGCTGCTTCTCGCCGAGGAGATCACCAAGCGCAACCTGCGCGACAAGATTCACCTGAAGAAGGGCGTCATCGGCTCCGAGCGCTGGGGCGAGAAGATGCGCAACCGCATTCAGGACGAGCTGGGCATCGAGATTTACGACATTTACGGCCTCACCGAGGTGTACGGCCCGGGCATCGGCATTTCCTGCGACGCTCACGACGGCATGCACATCTGGGACGACTTTGTCTACATCGAGATCGTCGATCCCGAAACCGGCGAGGTGCTGCCCGACGGCCAGGAGGGCGAGCTCGTGCTCACCACGCTGCGCAAGCAGGGCGCGCCGCTCATTCGCTACCGCACCCACGACCTCACGCGCATCGTGCCCGGCACCTGCGCCTGCGGCAGCCGCCATCCGCGCATCGCCACGCTCACCGGGCGCACCGACGATATGTTCAAGGTGAAGGGCTGCAACATGTTCCCGGCCCAGGTGGAGGAGGTCATCAAGGCCACCGACGGCACCAGCTCCGAATACCAGGTGATGATCGAGGCCGTCGATGGCCACGACGTGCTCACCGTGCTGTTCGAGACGCCGCTTGAAGGCGAGGCGCTGGCGCGCTGCGAGGAGGAGCTCGCGCTCATCTTCAAGGCGAAGCTCGGCTGCACGCCGGAGGCGAAGGGCGTGCCCATGGGCGAGCTGCCGCGTTCCGAAAAGAAGACCAAGCGCATCTTCGACAGCCGCTACTAAGCGCGCCGCATTCGAAAGGGGGCGAGAGCCATCATTACGAGCTTGAGTGAGAAGCAGACGATCCTCATCGTTGATGACTCGATGCTGAATCGCGCATTGCTTGCCGACATGATCGGCGATGCCTACCGCATCATCGAGGCGGAGGACGGCAAGCAGGCCGTGGCGGCGTTGCAGAAAGAGGGCGCGGGCATATCGCTCGTGCTGCTCGACTACGTCATGCCGCAGATGAACGGCTTCGACGTGCTGGAGGTCATGAACAAAAACGGCTGGATCAAGGACATCCCGGTCATCATGGTGTCCGCCGAGTCCGACGCCGCCTATATCGAACGCGCCTACGAGCTGGGCGTGACCGACTTCATCAACCGCCCCTACGACGTGAACATCGTCCGCCGCCGCGTCATGAACACGCTCATGCTGTACCAGAAGCAGCGCACGCTCATGGGCATGGTGGCCGACCAGGTGTACGAGCGCGAGAAGTCCAACAACCTCATGGTGTACATCTTGTCGCACATCGTGGAGTTCCGCAACGGCGAAAGCGGCATGCACGTGCTGAATGTGCAGGCCATGACCGAGATGATCTTGACGCAGCTCATGCGCCTGACCGATCAGTATCCGCTGACCACCGAGGACATCTCGCTTATCACGATGGCCTCCAGCTTGCACGACATCGGCAAGATCGCCATCCCCGAGGAGATCCTGAACAAGCCGGGCCGTTTCACCGACGAAGAGTTCGCCATCATGAAGACCCACTCCGCCGTGGGCTCCGATATGCTGGACGATCTGGAGCTGTACAAGGACGAGAAGCTAGTGAAGGTCGCGCGGGACATCTGCCGCTGGCACCATGAGCGCTGGGACGGCCGGGGGTACCCCGATGGCCTTGTGGGCGACGACATTCCCATATCGGCCCAGGTAGTTGCCCTGGCCGATGTGTACGACGCCCTTACGAGTCGCCGCGTTTACAAGCCGCCGTTCAGCCACGAAGAGGCCCTGCGCATGATTCGCGAAGGGGAGTGCGGCGCGTTCAACCCGCTTATTCTGGAATGCCTGACGGCGGTGGCGGGTGATTTGGAGAAGCGCCTGAACCACGGCATCACGGGCCGCGAGATTTCGATTGACTCGCTGCATTTGTCCGAGGCGACGCTGGATAACGGCGACGCCGAGGCCTCGAGCCGCACCCTCGAGCTGCTCGACTACGAGCGCATGAAGTACCACTTCTTCGCTTCCATGAGCAACGAGGTGCAGTTCGAGTTCACCGAAGAGCCGCCGATGATCGTGCTGTCCGACTGGAGCGACCACAAGCTCGATCTGCCCGAAATTATCATGGATCCCTACAACGATGAGGCTTTCTGCGCGACGTTCGGCAAGGAGAACCTGGAGAAGCTCAGCCGTCTTCTGCGCACCACCACCATTGATGATCCGGTGATCGATATGGAGATGGAAGCCACCGTGGGCGACGAGCTGCGTTGGTTCCATGTGCTGGCCCGCGCGCTGTGGTCGGGGCCGTCCGATCCGGTTTACCTGGGCTCTATCGGTAAGCTCATCGATATCGACGATCGCCAGGCTGAGCTGATCGACCTGCAGTTCAAGGCCTACCACGATCCGCTGACGGAAGTGGTCAACGGCGCCTTCGCCCGCAAGGTCATCGCCGAGCGCTTGGGCTCGGGGGAGGCGTGCGACCGTCATCGCGACCGTCATGTGCTGGCGTTGTGCGATCTGGATTTCTTCAAGCAGGCCAACGACACCTACGGCCACCAGTTCGGCGATCGCGTGCTGAAGCACTTCGCGGAGCGCCTGCAGGAAAGCGTGCGCGGTGAGGACGTCGTGGCTCGCGTGGGCGGCGACGAGTTCCTCTTGTGCATGGAATGCCCCGTCGACCCGCGTCCGCTGATCGACCGCATCCATCGGTCGCTTGAGGGTGACTTCGAAGGCTTCCCGCTGTCGGTTTCCATGGGTGTGGCCATTGCCGGTAGCGATGTGCGCGACTACGATGAGCTGTTCCGCCGGGCCGATGTAGCGCTGTATCACAAGAAGCGCGGTGGCCGCAGCGGGTACGTGTTTTACAGCGATTTGGACGAGAAAGAACGGGATTTGCTGCTTGAAGAGGCGCATACGGCGCTTTCGGGCATCGACAGAGACGAATCTGACCAGTAGACTGTCACCCAAGGGATAAAAGGAGACCGAGATGTCGTTGGAGATTGCTTACGCTGCCATGGGCGGCGATTTGGAAACCGTGCGCGGACGCTTGCTTACCGACGAGCGCATCGAGAAGTTCGCGAAGATCTTTTTGCAGGACACATCGATGCAGACGTTGGAAAGCGCTCTTGAGGCGGGCGACCTCCCCGAGGCCTATCGCGGTGCCCATACGCTGAAGGGCGTGAGCCGCGATTTGGGCTTCACGCCGCTGTTCGAAGCCGCCGCCGCCCTGTCCGATGCGCTGCGTTTGGATGACGCCGGCGTGCCGGCCAACATGGAAGCGGTTCCTGAGCTCATGCCGGCCGTGCGCGACGCCTATGCCCTGGTGGTCGACTCCATCGCCATCATCTAACAAAGGAACCCAGCGAATGACTGAAACAGACAACAAAACGAGGTACGGCCGCATTGCCGTGATTCTTATCGCGCTGGCCATAGTCATCGCCGCGCTCGTTTCGTTTATCGCGATGAACAACGAACGCATCTACGAGCAGAACACGAAGTACCTTCAGGGCTCCACCGAGCAGTCGGCGCGGCGCATCAGCGAGTGGATGACCGACTCTCAGACTGAGATCAAGCTCCTGTCCTCCATGTACGAGAGCACGCTTGCGAGCGTGGACGAGATTAGCGCTGCCGGTATCGAGCAGTTGGCGAACTACACGAAGTTCGATTACACGACGATTTCTCTCAGCGATGGCCTCACCGTCGATGACAAGGGCCAGGAGGCCGACGCGAGCGATCGCGAATACTTCGCGCGGGGCATGGAAGGCGAGTCGGGCGTCTGCGCGGTCGAGAATTCGCTGTTCTACAACGACCTCTCTGTCATTTTCTACACGCCGCTTTACTTTAAGGACGAAGTGGTTGGCGTCATTTGCGGCGCGTATCGGGAAGATTCCATGGAGAAGTTCCTGCGCACCTATATTTTCAACGAGCAGACCAACACCTACTTGCTCGATCGCAACGGCGACGTTATGGCCCACTCGTCCATCACCTATACCAGCGGGGTGAAAAACGCCGTCGATCTGTATCTCGAGGACGAATCCTCGGGCAATATCTCGCGCACCGAGCTGGAGGCGTCTTTGGAAAGCGGCGTGTCCGTCACCTTCAACTACAAGGGGGATTCGGGCGCGGGCACGGCGTACGTCATGCCCATCGAGAACTACGACTGGCTCATCATGCGCACCTTCCCCAGCTCTATCACCGACGGCATGCAGAGCAGGGCGAATGCGGCCGGTCTCATGTTGGTGGCCCTCGTTGGTGGCGCGTTGGCCCTGGTGGCGGGCTTCCTGCTCGTGCAGACCATGCGCCAGCGCCGTAAGCTCTTAAGCGAGAGCGCCCATGTGACGAGCATCGTGAACTCTTCGCTGGCGCTCTTCCAGCGCTTCGCGGTGATCGATCTGGTCGCTAACACCTACGAGTATCTGAAGGACGAGGGCATTAAGGACGACCTGCCGCGCAACGGCGAGTACCATATGTTCCGCTACTACTGGCAGACGCGCTTCTGCGACGACGAGGAAGCCGAGCGCATGAAGACCGAGCTCACGCCGGAGCACATTCGCGAGCATCTGACGCCGGACACGACGTATCTGCACTTCGAGTATCGCCTGAAGGATCCCGACACGGGCGAGGTTCGCTGGTTGCAGGCCTCCATGCTGCCGCTGCAGCGCGACGCCTCCGACCAGGTGACGAGCGTGCTGCTTTCGGTGCAGGATGTCACCGACGTGAAAGAGCGCGAGATTGCGAACCACAACGCGCTGGAAGACGCGTTCCGCGAGGCCGAGCGCGCCAGCCGTGCCAAGACCGACTTCCTCAATTCCATGAGCCACGACATTCGCACGCCCATGAACTCCATCATGGGACTGACGGCCATCGCCTCGATGTATCTGGACGATCCGGAGCGCGTGAAGGACTGCCTCACGAAGATCACCACCTCGAGTCGTCACTTGCTCGGGCTCATCAACGAGGTGCTCGACATGGCGAAGATCGAGAGCGGGAACTTGGGGCTGTCGGAAGAGGACTTCGACCTGCCGGAGACGGTGGAAAGCCTCATGTCCATCATGACGCCCCAGATCAACGACAAGAAGCTGAACCTGAAGGTGGAAATCGCCGACATTCAGCACGAGCACGTGGTGGGCGATCCCATGCGCCTGCAGCAGGTGTTCGTGAACATCATGGGCAACTCGGTGAAGTTCACGCCCGAAGGCGGTACCGTGAGCCTGCGCATCAAGGAGCTGCCGAGCCGCGTGAAGGGCTCGGGCTGCTACGAGTTCACGTTCTCCGACACAGGCTGCGGCATGTCCGAGGACTTCGTGAAGACGGTGTTCGAGCCGTTTACGCGCGCCAACGATTCGCGCGTCACGAAGGTGGAGGGCACCGGCCTTGGCATGTCCATCGTGCGCTCGGTGGTGAACCTGATGAACGGCACCATCGACGTGAAGAGCAAGCTCGGCGAGGGCACCACCTTCACGGTGACGGTGTACATGAAGCTGCGCGACGGCGACGACCAGGATCTGACGCCTCTGGAGGGTCTGCGGGTGCTGGTGGCCGACGACGAGGAGGCTGCCGCTGAAAGCGCTTGCGAGGTGCTGAAGTCCATCGGCATGGAGCCCGACTACGTGTTGTCGGGCGAGGACGCCGTTGAGGCGGTGCGCCATTCGGTCGAGGATGAGCGCAGCTACGTAGCCGTTATTCTTGATTGGAAGATGCCGGGCAAAAGCGGCATCGAGGCGGCCCGCGAGATTCGCGAGATTGTCTCCGACGACATGCCCATCATCATCCTGTCGGCCTACGACTGGACGGCCGTCGAGCAGGAGGCCCGTTCGGTGGGTGTGGACGCCTTCATTGCCAAGCCGCTGTTCAAGAGCCGTCTCGTGCATGTGATGAAGGGCCTGCTCACGTCCGAAGAGGAGAGCGAGCCGACCAGCGAGTACGAGGTGCTCAAGCAGAGCGACTTCAGCGGGCATCGTGTGCTTTTGACCGAGGACAATTCCATCGCCGCCGCCATTGCCCTGGACATCATGGGCATGACGGGCTTGGAAGTGGATCATGCCGAGAACGGCCGCATCGCGGTGGAGAAGCTGCTCGATGCGGAGCCGGGCTACTACGACTTGGTGTTCATGGACATTCAGATGCCCGTGATGAACGGCTATGAGTCGGCAAGCGCTATTCGCGCCGCCGCCGAGGGCAAGGGCCTTGATGATACGACGATTACGCCGCGCCCCGATTTGGGCGAGATTCCCATCGTGGCGCTGACGGCCGATGCCTTCGCCGATGATGTGGCCCGTGCTCGTGCCGCCGGCATGAACGCCCATATGTCCAAGCCTATGGAAATCGAGCTTCTGGTGAAGACCCTGAAGGAGTGGCTGTAGCGGTTTGGCGCGCAGACTGACATACCGCCGCGCGGCGACCGTCGTTGCCGTGGCCCTGATGCTGGCGTGCGCGGCTTTGCTGGTGGCGTGCGGCGGCTCGTCGGGAGGCTCGGGGGGCACGGGCGGATCCGGCATTCCCGGAGGCTCGGGCGACCCGAACAATGGCGAGAGCACTACTTCGGGCCCGGCCTACTCCGTGCCCGGTTCGGTGGCTCTGGTCGCCTTCAACGAGGGCGCCGCCCAGACCGGCAACGAGTGCGCCATCGACACCTCGCAGCTGGCCCAGGGCGTCGTGGGCGCTTCCGCGAGAAACGATGCGCGCCTGAAGTTCCAGGTGGTCAAGGGCGAGATGAGCTACAACTACGATTTGCCCGGCGACGGCACGCCCATCATCGTGCCCATCAACATGGGCGATGGCCCCTACACCTTTCGCGTTATGCAGAACACCTCAGGTAACAACTACGTGGAGCTGTTCAGCGTCATCGAGAACGTGAACCTTTCCAGTGAGACGGCGCCCTTCCTCGTGCCGAACATGTTCGTGAATTACAACGAGTCCTCCGCCGTGGTGGCGAAGGCGCGCGAGCTGGCCCAGGGCGCTGCCAATCAGGGCGATGTCGTGCGCAACATCTACCAGTGGGTGGTGGACAACATCACCTACGATCACGACAAGGCCGCCCAGTTGGCCTCGGCCACAGGATACGTGCCCGATCCGGACGCAACGTTGGCCTCGGGGACGGGCATCTGCTTCGACTACGCATCGCTGGGCGCGGCCATGCTGCGCAGCCTTGGCATTCCCTGCCAAGTGATTACCGGCTACGTTTCTCCTGATGATGTGTACCATGCATGGAACATGGTATATATTGACGGAGAATGGATAAGCGTCGAGATAAGCATTAAGCCGAACAGCTGGACGCGCGTAGATTTGACCTTTGCCGCCAGTGGCGCCGCAAGCACCATTGGCGACGGCACGAGCTATACCGATCGTTACACCTACTAGAAGAAGGGCAGGGGACGCCATGGCCAAACCAAAACTCGATAGCGCAGGCATCAGCCTCTTCTGCGAGAGCGTTGCCATGATGCTGGCGGCGGGCATCCAGACTGACGAGGCCGTGGGAATGCTCTCCGAGGACATTGGGGATGTGGCTCTGCAGGCGACCTGCGAGAGCGTTTACGGGCGCCTGTGCGCCGGGGATACGCTGGCGGTCGCCATGAAGGCGTCCGGCGCCTTCCCCCGCTACGCCGTGGATATGGTGGGCGTGGGCGAGGCCTCGGGCCGCCTGGAGGAAGTGCTGCGCTCCCTCGGCGTCTACTACGACGAGGAGGACCGCCTCTTCGCGAAGATTCGCTCGTCGGTGGGCTATCCGGCGGCGCTGCTGTGCATCATGAGCATCATCTTGGCCTTCACGGTTATCATCATTCTGCCGGTGTTCGAGGACGTGTACGTTTCCATGGCTGGCTCGCTCACCGACGGCTCCTCGGGGGCCGTGGGCGTGTCGGTGGCTATCGGCTGGGTGGCCCTCGGCATCACGCTCATCTGCGCTATCGTGGCTGTGGGCGCTGCCATCGCCTGCCGCTCGGAAGCGGGGCGCATCGCGGTGATGCACCTTATGGAGAAGTTCCCGGCCACCCGTCCCGCTATGGAGCAGCTGGCCGTGTCCCGGTTCGCCTCGGCGCTGGCCGCCTACACCGCCTCGGGCATCAACACCGACGAGGCCATGCGGCGCGCCATCGAGGTGGTGGAGCACGAGGGGCTTAAGGTGAAGGCCACGGCCGCCTACGGGCTGATGATTGACGCGGAAAGCCCGCGCTCGCTCGCTCAGGCCATCAGCGAAGCCGAGGTGTTCGAGCAAATTCACGCGCGCCTGCTCACCATCGGCACGCGCTCCGGCTCGCTGGACGCGGCGCTCGATCGCCTGTCGGCCAACTTCTTCGACGACGCCATTCTGCAGATTGATGCCGCCATTGACAACATCGAGCCGGCTTTGGCCGCCTTTCTCACCATTGCCGTGGGGGCCACGCTCATCTCGGTCATGCTGCCGCTGATCGGCATCATGGGTTCGATCGGCTAGCCATCATGATTCACGGTAAGACAGCCCAGATGCAGCAGCGGCGCACCCGGCGGGTGGTTGCCGTCATCGCGGCCGTGGTGCTGGCCGTGCTGCTGTGGTTTGCCTGGGATATGACGAGCGCCCAGACCGAGGCCCAATCGGCGGCTTCGGTGCGCACGGCGGTGCTGGATGCGGCCATGCAGTGCGCGGCGGTGGAAGGGGCCTATCCGGCGCGCCTCAGCTATTTGGAAGAGCATTACGGGCTCATTGTGAACCACCAGGATTACGCGGTCACCTATGAGGCCTTCGCCTCCAACGTGCCGCCCAGCGTGGTGGTGGTGCCGCGATGACCGAGAAGCTGAAAGGGGCGACCCGGCTCGCCTCGTCGAGCAAGACCTACGGGGCCGGCGGTGTGCGGCGTCAGCGCGAGCGCGATTTCGGGCGCGTGTTCACAGGGCTTCTGTTCGCGCTGTTCGTGGCGACGCTGCTGATGGCCATCCTGGCCGGCACCGACGTGTATCGCGGGCTGAACCGCGAGGGAGACGCGGCCGACAACCAGCGGCTCTCGCTTACGCTGCTTGCCAACGATGTGCGGGCCAACGACCAGATTGATGCGGTGGCCTGCGCTTGGGTGACCGAAGAGGGAGTCGACATGGTCGTCGCCCAAGGCCGCGAGGAGCTGGGGCTGCCCGAAGCAGCCGGCGCCAGCGACACGCGCTGCCTTTTGGACGGCCCGGCCCTGGTGCTGCGCGAGACGCTGCCCTCCGGGGTGTACGAGACGCGCCTGTACCGCTACGACGGCGTCATCATGGAGGAGTACGCCCTGGCCGATGCCCCCTACGACCCGTCGAAGGCCACGGCCATCGTGCGGTCGTCCGTCTTCGACTTCTCCTACGGGGGAGGATTGCTGACCATCGTCACCGATGCCGGACAGACGTCGGTGGCTCTGCGCGCGGCGGGAGGTGATGCGTGATGGCCGGAGGATCCGAGAGTCGTCGCTCCATGGCGTCCGCTTCTGTGGCCGCCCATAGGGCCGAGGCGAATGTCGCCGACGCGCGCCTGGCCCGTTACAACGACCGCATCGGACGCGTACGCAAGGAGCGGGCCGTGTGGCCCGGCGCCGCCTTCATCGTGGAGGCGCTGCTTCTGCTCGTGTTTCTGACGGGCTCGCTGGCGGTGCTCATGAACCTGAACGCCGAGGCCGACCGCATAGGTCGCGAGAGCGCCGATCTGATGGACGGGCTCGTGCTGGCCTCGAATGTGGCCGAGGAGTTCGCCGCCGATCCGATTGCCTTCAAGGAAGCCTACGAGGCCGACCCCATGGCCGATCGCTGGTTGTCGCAGCCGGCGCACGAGGTAGAGAACGGCTCCGACCTCTTGTCTGCCGAGTGCACGTTTCGCACCGAGGACACCGAAGCCGGGACGATGCACTACCTGACGCTTGAGGTGTGGAAGGTGCGGGTTCTTAATGACTCGGCCAAGGCAGCCGAGGAAGGCATTGGATTTGCCCCTGGCGGTCTTTGCTTCGAGAAGTGGGAAGAGAGCCCCGTGTACGCGCTGGAGACGTCGCGCTATGTGCCCGCCGACGGTGCCCGTACCGCCCGTTCGGCTACCGGTGCGGCCGACGATGCGACGCGGTCGGTCGTGCTGGATGATCCTGCGGCGCCGCCCGTGGTGGGCGCGACCGGCGGTCCGGCCGCCGATGGCGCGGACGCGGCTCCAACCGAAGGGGAGGTGTCCCATGGCTAAGCCCCACGGTTCGGTGCGCATCGGTCCTATCAGCCTGTTCACCCTCATCATCGTGCTGTGCCTGGCCGTGCTCACGGTGCTTTCCGTCACGACATCGCTGGCGGAGCTTTCCACCACCGAGCGCCAAGCGGCCACGACCACAGAGACCTATCAGCTAGAATCCGTCGGCCAGCAGTTCGTCGCCGACGTGGACGCCGCGTTGGCTGAAGGCACATTGGAGGACGTTCTGCAGCGCTACAGCGATTCGACTGTCCGCGACGGCGAGCTCATCTCGGCTACGTTCTCGATGGAAAGCGGTCGCACGCTGGCCATCGTGCTGCGGATTCAAAACAATACCTACACCATTGAGCAATGGAAAGTCACAGCGGAATGGATCGACGACGGCACAGGCGAGAACCTGTGGCTCGGCTAGAAAGATAAGGAGAGCTTCTATGGAACTGAAGGCACTGCTGCAGGAAATGATCGACAAGAAGGCCTCGGATGTCTTCATCGTCGCGGGCCTGCCGCTGACCTACACCGCCGATGGCCGTCAGGTGCGCATGGACATGGCGCCGCTCATGCCCGCCGATACTAAGGAGCTGGTGGACGCCATCTACGAGCTGTCCGGCCGCGACGAGCAGATCTTCACGGACGGCCACAACCATGACGACGACTTCTCCTTCGCCGTGCCGGGCATGGGGCGCTTCCGTGTGAACGTGTTCCGCCAGCGCGGGTCTTTGGGCGCCGTCATTCGCGTCATCCCCTTCACGCTGCCCAACCCCGCCGACTACCACATCCCCGACGACGTCATGGCCTGCGCCGACTTCCAGAAGGGCCTCGTGCTGGTCACCGGTCCTGCGGGCGCCGGCAAGTCCACGACGCTGGCCTGCATCATCGACAAGCTGAACAAGGCGCGCACGGGGCACATCATCACCATGGAAGACCCCATCGAGTACGTGCATCGCCACGAGGGCTGCATCGTCACCCAGCGCGAGATTCCCTCCGATGTCGCCACCTACGCCGAGGCGCTGCGCAGCGCGATGCGCGAGGCGCCGGACGTCATCCTGCTCGGCGAGATGCGCGACCAGGAGACCATCGGCACCGCTATGACCGCCGCCGAGATGGCCCAGCTTCTATTCTCCACCCTGCACACCACGGGCGCCTCCTCCACGGTGGACCGCATCATCGACGCCTTCCCGGCCAACCAGCAGCGCCAGATTCGCATGCAGCTGTCGCTTGTGCTGCAGGCCGTGGTGAGCCAGCAGCTCGTGCCCACGGTGGACGGGGGTATCGTACCCGTCTTCGAGATCATGACCGCCACGCCGGCCATCCGCAACCTCATCCGCGAGGAGAAGACCCATCAGATCGACTCGGTTATCGCCTCGTCGTCCGGCGCCGGCATGCGCACCATGGACCAGAGCCTGCACCGCCTGGTGAAAGAGGGCACGATTTCCAAGGAAGTGGCCTTGCAGCACGCCATCCACCAGGAAGCCCTGAAGAAGCGCTTCGAAACAGAAGGGATGTAAGTTGAGCAACTACGATTGGAAGTGCGGTAAAGAGTACCGCGAGATTCGCTACGAGTTGTGCGATGGGGTGGCGAAGATCTCCATCAATCGGCCCGAGCGGCGCAACGCGTTCACCCCGCTGACGGTGATGGAGATGTACGACGCCTTCTCCGAGGCGCGCGATGATGCGTCCGTGGGCGTCATTCTGCTGACCGGCGTGAACCACGGCGGCCGCCACGAGGACGAGGCGTTCTGCTCCGGCGGCGACCAGAAGAAGCGCGGCAACGGAGGGTACGTGGGCGAGGACAACATCCCGCGCCTGAATGTGCTCGATTTGCAGCGGCTCATCCGCGTAGTGCCTAAGCCCGTCATCGCCATGGTGAACGGCTACGCCATCGGCGGAGGGCATGTGCTCTCTATTCTGTGCGACCTCACCATTGCGGCCGATACGGCGAAGTTTGGCCAGACCGGGCCTAAGGTGGGCTCTTTCGATGCCGGCTACGGCGCGGGGTATCTGGCCGCCATCGTGGGTCAGAAAAAGGCTCGCGAGATCTGGTACCTCTGCCGCCAGTACACGGCCGACGAGGCGTTGGAAATGGGCCTCGTGAACAAGGTCGTGCCCTTCGACGATTTGGAAGACGAGTGCATGGCCTGGGCCGCCGAGATGATGCAGTTTTCCCCCACAGCCCTGCGCTTCATGAAGGCATCGTTCAACGCCGCCACCGACGGCCTTGCGGGTCTGCAGCAGCTGGCCGGCGACGCCACACTTCTGTACTACACCACCGACGAGGCCAAAGAGGGCCGCGACGCCTTCAAGGAGAAGCGCGCCCCCGACTTCACCCAGTTCCCGAAGTTTCCGTAGGATGCTTCGCCCCCCTGCCGCAGCCGGCGGGGGGCTTCCTGTGCCCTGTTCAGCTTATCGCGCCCAAGGAGTTCCACGAGCCGTTCATGATCGATATCTTCGAAAGCACCGCGCAGTTGCGCCCTGAGGCCGTGTTCTTCACGGCGGTCGATCGGCGCGGCAACGAGACGGCCTACACCTATCGCCAGGCGAGGCTCATCGCCTCTCAGCTCGCGCGGCGGCTGCGGGATAAGGGCGTCTTCCCAGGCGATGCGGTGGCGGTGGATCTGCCGAACGGCCCCATGTACGTGTTCCTTGCCTTGGCGGCGGCCTACGGGGGGTTCGCCCTGGTGGCGCTGAACCACCGGCTGACCGACGCCGAGAAGCTCACGCGCGTGCTGGAGCTGGAACGGGCGGGGCTGCGCGTGGCCTACACGGTGGACGCGGCCGGCGAGCCCAAGCTCTTCGAGGCGGTGTGCAACTCGCTTCTGCGCAACGAGCGGGCGGGACGGGTGGACGACTCTCTCGGCGGCTCAGTCGAGGATGCCATCCACTTCGCCGAACGAGCCGCCCATGTCTTCGATTCCAGCCATCGGGCCCTCATCATGTTCACCTCCGGCACGACGGGCAAGCCCAAGGCGGCCGAGCTCACCTGGGGCAACCTCGTGGAGGCGTCGAAGGCGTCGAACCGGGTGCTTTCTGGGCGCGTTCGGGGGCGCGGCCTGTGGCAAGCGGTGCTGCCGTTTTTCCACGTGGGCGGTTTTCAGGTGCTTGTGCGCAGCGTCTGCAGCCGCTGGCCTCTGCGTATTTACGAGCGCTTCGACGCGGCGGCGGTGCTGCGTGACGCCGAGGTGATGCACGCCACCCATATCTCGGTGGTGGACAAGATGCTGCAGGACATGCTGAATGCGCGGCCGAGCGCGCTGGCCCAGTACGAGTGCGTGCTGCTCGGCGGCGGCCCGCTGAACGCGAAGACCGTGGCCCGGGCTCTGGAGGCCGGCGGGCGCGTGTATGCCAGCTACGGCATGACCGAGACGTCGAGCCAAGTGGCGAACACGCTGATCACGCCCCAGTTCACGGGAGGTATGCGGCTTCTGCCAGGTTATTCGGCCCGTATTGTGGAACCGGACGCAGCCGGCTTCGGCCGTTTGGCCCTGCGCGGGCCGGGGGTGTTCGGCGGCTACGCCAACGCTCGGGCACCCTTCACCGTGGACGGTTTCTTCCTCACGGGCGATACGGCGGCGCTGCACGACGGCTGCCTTTACGTGCGCGAGCGCACCGGCGACATGTTCATTTCCGGCGGTGAGAACGTGTACCCGGCCGAGATCGTCGATGCCCTGGTGCGCATTCCCGGCGTGGCCGACGCCTACGTGTTCGGCCTGCCCGACGCGCGCTGGGGCCGGCGCCCGGCAGCGGTGGTAGAGCTGACGCCGGACGCCCCGCTCATCAGCACGCGCACGCTGCGGGAGGCCCTTTCCCAGCGGCTGTCGAAGTTGTACGTGCCCGAGCAGATCTCCATTGTGGACGAGCTGCCTCGCTCGGGCATCGGTAAGATCGATCGCGCCGCTTGCGAGGCGCTGTTCCACGAGAACATCGACATTCGGCGCGTGGTGCTGCATCATGGGCGCCTGCCGTTTTCCAAGCCCTTCAAAACGCCGAAGGAGACGCTGACCTACCGCGACACGGTGATTGTCGAGGTGATCGATCGCAAGGGCCGCGTAGGGCTGGGGGAATGCACGGCCTTCGACACTGATTGGTATCTGCCCGAGACCCTCGGCGACGATCTGCGCGTGCTGCGCGACGTGCTGGCGCCCCGGGTCATCGCCGGCACGTACCTGCACCCGCGCGAGGTGGCGGCCGACCTGTTCTCGCTGGAAGGTGCGGAGGCGTTCCCCATGGCGGTGAGCGCTTTGGAGATGGCCTGCTGGGACTTGTACGGCAAGGTTACGGAAAAACCCCTGTGGAAGCTGCTCGGCGAGGAGTTCGACCGTATGAACCGGGTCGCTGCGGCCCTCGAGGGAGACGACGCCGCTGTGGCTTTGGCGCACTCCGGGGATCGACGCGGGGCGACGCGCAAGGTGTACAGCGGCGCGGTGGTGGGCCTGGGCACGCCCGCCCAAACGGTGGCCGAAGTGCGCGAGTGCGTGGACGCGGGCTACCAGCGCATTAAGTTGAAGGTGGCTCCCGGTCGGGGGCTTCCGGCGGTACGCGCGGTGCGTCGGGCGTTCCCGCATCTGCTTATCACCCTGGACGCGAACCAGAGCTTCGGCCTGCACAACCTGGCCGAGCTGCGCTCCTACGACGAGCTGGATATCGGCTGGATCGAAGAGCCACTGAACCTGGCCGCCGCCGGGGGCGAGCGGGCTTTGCGAGACCCTTTCACCCGACTCGCGTCGTTCCAGCATACGCTGGCCATGCCCATCTGCGTGGACGAATCCTTCGTGAACGCCGAAGAGGCCGCCGGCTTGTTCGAGCATCCCGAGTTGCGCTGCGCCATGGTGAAGATCGGGAAGTTCGGCGGCATCGAGCGGTCGCTCGCCTTCGTGCACCGAGCGCTGGCCGAGGGCCGCGAGGTTTGCATGAGCGGCATGTACGATACCGGCGTGTCGCGGTTTGCCCACGCGGCCTTCCAAACGCTGCCCGGAGTGGTCATCCCCGGCGATCTGGGCGCCACGGCGCGCTACTTCGACGCCGACCTCACGGTGCCTGCCTATACCGCCCCCGACGGCATCATCACGCTGAACGCCCCGGGCCACGAGACGGGCATCGGCTGCTCGCTGAATGCCGCAGCGGTGGCCGCCGTTCGGCAGCATCGCTATGTCATCGAGTAGGCGCGGACGCACCTGGCTCATCTGGCAGGCCTTCTCCCTAAAATCGTGAATTTTGAGCCAATTAACCGCAAGGCAACAATCGTTCAGGCGCACCATTTATACTTTGATCTATCGTTGAAACACTAAGACGGAGGATTTCATGGGCGGCTTTTTCGGAGCGGTTTCCAAGCGCGACGTGGTGATGGATGTTTTCTTCGGCGTCGATTACCACTCGCATCTCGGCACGCGTCGAGCGGGCATGATCGTGCTTGACCACGAGGATGGCTACCAGCGTCAGATTCACTCTATCGAGAACACGCCGTTCCGCACGAAATTCGAGGACGACATCGTGCGCTTCCACGGCACGAGCGCCATCGGATGCATCTCGGACGCCGACCCGCAGCCGCTGCTCGTGCGCTCGCATTTGGGCACCTTCGCTATCACGACCATCGGTGCCATCAACAATGCCGAGGCCTTGGTGGAAGAGTATTTCGAGGATCACGATGCGCAGTTTATGGCGCTCAGCTCTGGCGCGGTGAACTCAACCGAGCTGGTGGCGGCGCTCATCAACCAGAAGGATGACCTGGTCGCCGGCATCCAGTATGCCCAATCGAAGATTGACGGTTCGCTCACGCTGCTCATTATGACCGAGGACGGCGACATCATTGCGGCCCGCGACTTCATGGGTCGCTTGCCGGTGCTTGTGGGCGCCGACGATGACGGCCACTGCGTTGCCTTCGAGAGCTTTGCCTATCACAAGCTGGGCTATCACGACGAGTACGAGCTGGGCCCGGCGGAGATCGTGCGGCTTACGCCCGATGCGGTTGAGGTACTCTCGCCGGCGCGCGACGAGATGAAGATGTGCGCGTTCATGTGGGTGTACTACGGCTACCCGAACTCCAACTACGAGGGTATGAACGTGGAAGTGATGCGCTACCGCAACGGTGCCATCATGGCTCGCGACGAGGCAGCGCGCGGCGCGTGCCCCGAGGTGGACTTCGTGGCCGGCGTGCCCGATTCCGGCATCCCCCATGCCATCGGCTATTCGACCGAGAGCAAGATGCCCTTCGGTCGTCCGTTTATCAAGTACACACCCACCTGGCCGCGGTCGTTCATGCCGGCGAACCAGGATCTGCGCAACAAGATCGCCAACATGAAGCAGGTGCCGGTGCCCGAGCTCATCCGCGACAAGAAGCTCTTGTTCGTGGATGACTCCATCGTGCGCGGCACCCAGCTGCGCGAGACGGTGAACTTTCTGTACGACTCCGGTGCCGCTGAGGTACACATGCGCAGCGCGTGCCCGCCCATCATGTACAGCTGCAAGTATCTGAGCTTCTCGTCTAGCAAGTCGGACATGGATCTCATCGCACGCCGGGTGGTCGACCAGCTGGAAGGCGAGGAGGGCGTGGCGCACCTGTCCGAGTACGCCGACGCCCGCACCGAGCGCGGCCAGTGCCTGCTGAAGACCATCTGCGAGGACATGGGCTTCGATTCCCTGAGCTACCAGAGCCTCCAGGGCATGATAGAGGCCATCGGCATCGACCCAGAGAAAATCTGCACCTACTGCTGGGATGGCCGGGAATAGCTAGCGCATGAACGCATCGGCCTCTTCGAGGTCGGTTGCCTGGGTTTCGACTTGTTTGCAATCGAGGGCGGCGGCTTCGGCTGTCGCCCTTGCTTTTTGGGCTGCGATCTTTTCAGCGCGCAGGGGCAAATACTCGCTGACGACGATGCCGACGAAGATGAGGGCGAATCCCAGGTAGGCGGAAATCGCCGGCGCCTCGCCCAAGAGCAGGATGGAGAACGTCACGCCGAACACCGATTCGGTGGCCAGAAACAGCGCTGCCTGGGCCGGATCAACGCGGGCCACGGCGGCGTTTTGCAATCCTAGGGCCACGCAAGAGGCGAACACGGTGATGTAGATGAGGCTCATCCAAGTGTCGGCGCCCAGCTGGCTGAAGTCAGGCATGGGCTCGGTGATAAGCCCGGTGATGAGGCCCAGCAGGCCCGCCACGATGAACTGAATGACCGTGAGCAGCATCATAGAGCGTCCCGGCGCGTACTTCGCCGTGTACAGCACGTGGAAGCTGAGCCAGAGAGCCGAGGCCAGCGTGATGAAGTCGCCGAAGCGCAGCGAGAACTCGCCGATGCCGGCATAGGCCACGCAGCCCACGCCGGTGACGCACAGGATAGCCGCCGCAATGTTGTAGCGGGTCGGGCGCTTCCGAATGATGATCCATCCGAGGAAGGGGATGATCACGCAGTACAGCGTGGTGAGAAACGAGCTGTTGGAGGCGGTGGTGTCCGTGAGTCCCGTGGAGTTGAACCAGTAGGAGAGGAACAGAAAGACGCCCAGCACCGCGCCGTCGCGCAGATGTCCGCGCTTGTTGCGGGCGAAGGCGCGGGAGATGCGCGGTGCCGTGGCAATGCCGAGGATGATGCCGGCCAGGGTGAAGCGGACGCCTACGATCCACGCGGGCGGGAACTCGTCGACGGTGGACTTGATGACCACCGTGCCCATGCCCCAAATGGCGGCCGCCAAAAGCAGCGCCGCCTTGTAGGCCCACGAGGGCAGTCCGTTTTGTCTGATCTGGGAAAGCATAGGCGGCATCATAGCACGGAGTAGGGTGGTCGTCCGTGTACGATGCGACAAATCGTGTTGGAGGCTATTGGGACGGCGAACATGTGCAGGAATTGTGCCGAATGAGGTGAAGTGTGATCGAAGACTTGCAATTCGCGCTCAGGCGAGTAATATATATCCTTGCCCTTTGAGGTAACCCATTGCGGGGTGGAGCAGTCTGGTCAGCTCGTCGGGCTCATAACCCGAAGGTCGGTGGTTCAAATCCGCCCCCCGCGACCAAGAATTGTCAGCCGCTGAGTTCGCTCGGCGGCTTTTTTGTTTAGCATGAGAAGTGCGATGGGCTTGGGGAAGACGTTCTTGGGGATGCCTTTTTGGACGCGATAAGTCGACGATCTCTCGGCACATCCAAAATGTTTTCGATGAGGGAGAACTCGAAGAATGCTCAACTGTTGCAAATTTTGCAACAGTTCAAGTCGAGGGAGGGCGCGAGGTTGAGCGTCTGGTCGAGCACTACAACCTCGATGTCATCATCTCTGTAGGTTATCGCGTGAAGTCCCAGCAGGGCGTTCGTTTTCGGCAATGGGCTACGTGCGTTCTCAAGGAGTACGCTGTCAAAGGTTTCGCGCTCGATGATCGCCGGCTCAAGGACGGTCGCAGCCGCTATTTCCGCGAGCTGCTGCAGCGGGTTCGCGATATTCGTTCTAGCGAACGCAACCTCTATCAGCAGGTAACGGACATTTATGCGACGGCCATCGACTATGATCCGAAATCCTCTATGATGCGCACGTTCTTCGCTACCGTGCAGAACAAACTTCATTACGCTGTTCACGAGCGCACGGCGGCTGAGGTCATCTACGACCGCGTCGACCGCGACAAGCCGCTTGTGGGTATGACGACGTTCGATGGCGACTACCTCACTAAAGCTGACGTATGCATTGCGAAAAACTATCTCACCGAAAAAGAGTTGCAAACGCTCAATCTGCTGGTCGCTCGTTTTCTCGATTATGCCGAATTGCAGGCTCTAGAAGAGCGAGCGATGACCATGGCCGAATGGGTTGAAGAGCTTGATCGGGAAATCGTCAACTCGCGTCGAGCGCTGCTCGAAGGGCATAGAGCCATCTCCCACAAGCAGGCTATCGAGAAAGCCGAGAAGGAGTTCGAAGCTTACCAACGCTGTCGGTTCAGATGATGTATGAGATGCTCCGCGATAAAGGTGCCCGCAAGTCTGGCGCTATAAGTGCTGTTGATGTCGATCGTTTTATAACGCGCATGCGCCCTGAGGAAAGGGTTGCGCGCGCTGAGAGCTTTGCACAACGATGGGAGATCGAGAGGTAGTAGGCTCTTTGTCGCCGTAGCCATGGTTCCTCCCGTGCAGCTTGGGTGGCGGATGGACCCTGAACGAACTGCGCAAGGAGACGTTCTTCTCAGGGCTTGCTTGGCGTGTAGTAGATACGATTAGTGGTTGAGCCTTCAGCGACGAGCAACCTGCCATCAGCAAATTGAGGGATCAAGTGTCGTGGTGTCCGTTCACTGATTTCAAGCTCTGCGGCGACCTCAAGGATTGCCCGTTCTCGTGCGTTACGGCCGGTAGCCGCCTATTGGAATTTAAGCAAGAGGTTGGACAGTGCCAGCGAAGAGAGTTCCACTGAATCTTGGTAGATGGCGTGACGCTCATAGTGGTGCCTACTGGATGGATGGAAGGCGGGTGCGTTCTTCCGATTTTTCCGTTGTCCGTATTAACTGAATATGAGAAAATATTCAGTGTAAACGGACAATGAGAAGGTGGTGGGGGTGCAGGCTATCATTGACTTGGCGGAATCGAGCAGCGGCCTGGTGACGACGGCGCAGGTTGTGGACGCCGGGATTCCCCGTGCGCGAATTTCGGACATGGTGAAGGCGGGCAAGCTTGAGCGTGTGCAGCGTGGCGTCTACCGCATGGCGGACGCATGGGAGGACGAATTTCTTGCCGCACAGCTCCGCTTCCCCAAGGGCATTCTCTCGGATGGAACTGCTCTCTACCTTCATGGCTACGCTGACCGCGTGCCGTTTCAGCTTACGATGACCTTCCCGCGCTCGTACGGAGCTACCAAGGTGCGTGAGGCGGGCATCGAGGTGCGCACGTGCGCGGATGAGGTGCTCGGCCTGGGGCTTACGACGGTCAGAACCCCGTACGGCAACGAAGTGAGCGCCTATGACCTGGAGCGCACGCTCTGCGACATCGTCCGGGGGCATCGCGCCGTTGACGTGCAGGTGGTCAACCCGGCGATGAAGCAGTACGTCCGCAGCCGCGAGAAGGACGTCCAGAAGCTGCTGGGCTACGCGCGGGCGCTTGGTGTGGAGAAAAAGATACGAAACTACCTGGAGGTGCTGCTGTGAGAACTAAAAATGCGATGCAGCTCAAGGCCATCATCAGCAATCGCGCCAAGGAAGGAGGGGTGCCCCCGCAGCTCGTGATGCAGAGTTACCTGCTTGAACGGTTGCTCGAGCGGATATCCCTCTCGCCCTGGCGTGACAGCGTTGTCGTCAAGGGAGGCGTGCTCATCAGCTCGCTGATGGGCGTTGACAGGCGGAGCACCAAGGACCTCGACGCGACGGTTCGCGGCTTCCCGCTTACCCACGAGAATGCAGAGAGGGCGTTCCGCGAGATCGCGGCCGTGGAGGCCGATGACGACTTCTCGTTCGAGTTCGTCCGCACGGAGGACATACGCGAGACAGATGACTACCCGGGCATACGCGTGCACCTGTTGGCCAGTTATGAGAAGATGCGCTCGCCTGTCACCGTCGATGTGACCACGGGCGACAAGATCACGCCCGACGCTGTCGAGTACAGCTATCCTCTCATGTTCGACAACCGCTCACTCTCGCTAATGGCTTACCCGCTCCCCACCACGCTGGCGGAAAAGTTGGAGACGGTCGTGAGCCGCGGCATCGCGAACACACGCCCGCGCGACTACTACGACCTGCGCATGCTCTGGCTCACAAGGAGGGCGGAGGTGGAGCCAGACGTGCTCCGGGACGCCCTTGCGGCTACATCCGGGAAGCGCGGCACGCTTGCCGCGATGGGCAGCTACCGCGCGGTGATGGCCGAGGTGGCCTCCGACGCCGTCATGCGGGATCGATGGGCGGCGTACGCCCGCAAGTATCCGTACGTGGGCGACATGACCCTCGCCGGGACATGCGAGACGGTTGTAGCGATCATGGAGGCCATTGACTGGCAGGCGTGCTTTGCTGAGTAGCTACTGCGCAATACTGAGTAATCAATCATTACGCAATATGTAACACTGTTGTGGGTCGCGAGAGCTTTGACCCCCTCCATCCAACAACCCGTCACGGCAGAGTTTTTGAAGGGTGGCGAAAGCGGTTTTGCAGGTAACGCCCGCGGCGTCAACGAGAGCCTTCGTCGTCCTACTTTCCTTGCGACCATAAAAGAGCCGCCGAGCTCATTCGATCGGCGGCTCTTTCGCTCTGTTTTAGCGTCGGCAGCAGCCGTGGTTGTGATGGTGGCCGGGTTTGCGGTCGCGACAGCCCTTGACGGCGATGGTGCGGTAATCGACGCCCATGGCCTTGCAGTTATCGATCACCTTTCCGGTCAGCTTCAGCAGGCACTCGCGCTCCTTGTCGGACAGGCCCTCCAGCACCTCGTCGGCCGCGCGGTCCTCGGCGGCCAGGCGCTTCTCGACGACCATGGTGCCCTTGTCGGTCAGCGCTACGGACAGCTTGCCCTTCTTGCTGGTGGCAAAGCGCACGTAGCCGTTCTCCTGGGCCTTCTCGGCCACGCGAACGACCTCGTGGCCGTCCCAGCCGAGACGCTCCTCCAGCTTCTTCAGCGACAGTTTCCCGTCGCCGAACTTGTAGAGCACCTTACACATGGCGCCCTGCCCGCTTTTGAAGCTGCGCGGGCCGCACTTGTGCATGGCCAGCTTGCTGTAGTTGGTCGCCACTTTCAGTTGATGCAGAACCTGAGTCGATTCAATCATGATGAGCCTTCTTTCGTCGATGGACGCCCGCAGGGGCAGGCGCGACCTCCATCTTAGAAGCCCCCGACGTCGCCGCGCCAGAAGCAGCCGCCAACCATTACCGACCCGTTGCTGCTTCACCACGGCGCTATTGCGCGGGAAAGGCGCCGCTACTTCACCACGGCCAGGTTCACGCTGGCCAGCAGGCTGGGAATGCTGCGCACGGCCGAGCGGTTCCATTCCTTGGCGCGGTCGGGCAGCTCCTCCCACGGCACCATGTAGGGGCTGCGCCGGCGCTCCACGTCCTTGGCGGTGCCGTAGCGCCAGCCGGCGCGCTGCCGCTCGCGCAGCCAACGGCGGTGCTCCAGAATGGCCAGGCATTCCACCTCGCTTGCGGTAAAGGCGGTCACGCAGCGCTCGGGGTAGCAGCTGCCCGCGGGCAGCACCTCGTAGCCGAGCGTTTCCAGCTTGCTGTGAATGCTGCTGATGTAGGCGATGGAGGAGTCGCGCAAATCGGGCGGCAGGCTCGCGAAGGAGGCGTACTCCTGGTCGGTCTGCGACGCGATGCGGTCGGTCGTGTAGCGCAGAAACGACGTCTGGGCCAGCTCGGTGATGACGTCGGTCTTTCCGGCGTACCCCTGGCTGGCCAGCAAGTCGGGCGAATCGACCAGCAGCGGCCGCGCGCTCGCCGGGCCGTAAAGGGCGCAGACCCAGATGTTCCAGACGAGCTGCTCTTTGCTGATGAGCCACGCGGGAAGGTTGCTGCCGTATCCGTCGGTTTCGAAACTGGGTTGGCGCTCGCGCTCTTCGCGGATGACGGCGATCAGCTCCGGGACGGAGAACTCGCTCCAAGGGCAGGGCTCGCTGGAAAGGTCGCGGTGGTAGGCGTCCAGCGCCTCGTAGCATGATTCGAGGAAGTAATCGCAGACCGCTCCACCGAAGTCGAGCTCGACGAAACGGGCGTGCAGCGTGTCGATGATGGCGTTCATGACGGCGCAGTCGTCCCACCACGGGCCGCTGACCAGCTCGATGCGGTTCTGCAGGCACCAGGCGGGCAGGATGTCGAACAGGGCGGTGAGGGAGCTTTCAGTTCCTAGGCCCTCGTAGCCGACGGCCTCGGCCTCCATGGTGTCTAGCAGAGCGCGCAGTGCCTCAAGGGAGGCTTCGGACTCGCTTCCGCTTGCGGCGATCTGGCTGATGGCGCGCTTGAAATCGGGAAGAGGGCCTTTTCCCGCGCGATCCCGATCGTGGGATCCCCGCCGTCGGTTCAGGGCGAAAGGCGGGCAGAAGCGCTCGAAGGTGGCCACGGCCTCGTTGGGCGACAGCGTGTTCAGCTTGAGGGTGTGCGCCGTCCAAACCGAGAGGGCCTGCAGGCACTGCCGGGCGTTCTCTGGCCGCTCGCAGGCTTCGAAAACGCGCGATTCGTAGGCGGCACGCCAGTAATTAGCGTTGAAGAGCAGCCGGTCGACGGCCGCCTGGGTTCCGCGGCGAAGGGCGGCGCTGTCCGTTGACTCGAGAGGCGTCTTGGCCGTCGCCTTTGCGTTCGCTTCGTCCTCGTTGAACGTGAAGGCAAGATAGGCGGACAGGGCCACTTTCAGAAGCTCGATGGGCTTGATGTCCTCACGCTTTTGGTGCTCCCGCTCAAGCGCGAGCTTGACGGCGTCAACGGGAAGGGACGCGCGCTGTCTGACTTTCGTCATTGGTTGGCCAATCCCTCCCTTCTTTCCGCGTGCGCTATGGCGCATTCCGCATGATAACGTGCCTATCATACCTGCCGTAAGCACCGACATTGGGCAATGAAGGGGCATGCGCTACGATTGGCCGACGGCCTGGCGCGCATAGGCCAGAAGCTCGTCGAGGGTGAACTCCTCGGCAACGGTGCTGTCGCAGAAAGGCCGGAACAGATAACAGTAGATGCGGTTCAGCCGGTCGGCGGTGTGCAGGTAGGCTACAAGATTGCCGTAATTGTCCGCACCCAGCCATGCGCCATTGAGGGTAAACGGAACTGCGGTCGTGCTGGAATCGGTGCTGGTTGTGACGTCGAACAACGGACTGATCACGTTGAGCGTGGCATCGCTAAGGGCCAGCGAGATGGCGTAGCGGTCTTCTTCGACGAAGCAGGGTTGGGCTGCGACGATGGAGGCGGCGAATTCCTGCTCGTAGACGACCTCGCCTGTTGTAAGGCTGAAGGCGTAGAGCTTCTTCCCGGCCGCGGCAAGGACCAGATCTTCTCCGCAGTGGAGAATGTCGACTATTTTCGGGACGCTAGCGAAGGGCTGCGGGGTATCGTTCCTAGTGCTGACGGTGACAGCGAAGGTGTCCTCGTAGGTCCAAAGGGTCTCGAAGCCGTCGCCCGTGTTTCTGGCGACGGTGATGGAGAAGGGGTAGTTGTTGATGCCGTCGCTGCTGTTCTCGATATTTGCCGCTGCAAAGGCGACGAGGTCGTCTTTGCAGTGCACCGATTGGATCGTGGCATCGGAAACGGTGTCTTGGCGTGCGGTTTCATCGGCGAGATTGAAGGTGACGAGCGCCGTATCGAGCGCATAATAGGCCCTTGCAGGCGCTTTCTGAATGCAGAAGGTGTCGAGGTTCGCCATACGCGGGAACTGGTCGACGGGCATCTCGGCGCCTGCGAGGAGATTCTTCGCTTGCGCGTCAACGAGAAAAGCCGCTATGGAACGAGTGCCATACGTGAGCAGCCCGAAGTCGGAGGAGCCCGTCTCGTTCTCGAGCGGTATTGCCGTAAGCGGGTAGATGTCATCCAGATCCAAGAGGACTTCATTAGTGAGGGGATCAATGACCACAACGCCGCCTGGCCCCGTTACATTGCCCATAACGAGGCACGAAGGGGATATGGCCTTGATAAACCAGTCTCTCGCAGGAACTGTGTCATCCCTCAGCTCAAAGACGTGGGGTGTTGCCGTGCCCGTAAGCGTTCCGTTGTCGGCGTTGTAGAGGGACACGGTTCCTGTGGCGTCGAGGACGGCGGCCCAGGTACCTTCCTGGCTGTAGGTGACATCTACGATTTCCCCGTCCGTTTCGAACAGATAGAACGGCGTCCAGGGCTGCTCCGGATCGGGATTGAGCGCTAGAATCTTTTCGAGGGCGGCTTGGGCTTCGGGAACGAGCGGCCGGCTAGTGTCGCTCTCGGAAGAGGGGAGGGCTTGAAGCGCAGTCTCGATGGCCTGCGCGGTCTCCCCCTGGGCGTACTGGTCGAGCGCCTGGGCGGCGAGGCTCTTCGATTCCGCGATGAGCGCCGCCTCGCTGGTTTGGTGAAATTGGAAGGCGAAGACGCCGACGGCGGCGATGGTGAGGGCCGCTGCCACGGACGCGAGGGCAATGCGCTTGCGCTTGCGGGCTCGCTCGCGTTGGCGGAGATCGTCGTAGCTGCAGCCGGCGACGGCGGCGATGATGCGCAGCAGTTCGGCCTTGCGCTTGGCCTTAGCCTCCGGACGCAGATCGGCGGCGAGGGGCTCGGCCGGCATTTCCCGCAAAACGCCGCTGGCGTCGGGTATCAGGCGCGTCTTCAGAATGGGCGGAATGCTTTCCTCGGGACTGCCTGCGGCCAGCACGCAAATGATGCGCTCGCGCCCGTGGAGCTGCTCGAACATCTCGATTTCTCGTCGCACCCAGGGGCTTTCCTGCGTTTCCGGCGAGCAAATGACAATTAGTGCGCGCGAAGCCGCCAATGCCTCCCGAATGCTGTCGGGCAGCGAGTGCGAAGCCGCAAGCTCGTCCTCGTCGCGAAAGCATTTGCCGAGTTTAGGGGGACGAAAGGCTTGGTGCGCCTGCGCAACATGCCGTGGTAGCCGGTATTCCTCAATCGCCCGCTGCACCTCACAAGCCACCTCCGCGTCCCGAGGCAAATGCCGATAGCTAATAAAGGCTGCATAACCGGGGGATGAAGTATGTGTTGCCGCGTTTCGCATGAGGGGAATTATAAGAGATGATCCTTGCATGACAAGAAATAGCTCCATTGGGCAATGAGGCGTCAGTGCGTCAGCTATTCTCCACTTATTGATTCTTGGCTAGAAGGAGCTATTTTGTATACCGCAAGTGAAGAGGCGAACCAAGAGTTATTGTTTAGGATTGCCGAAGCATGGAATGTGTGCTCTATAATTTCCTCCATAATGGAAAGAGGCGGCCTACGAAATTTCGCACAAAACTTTGAGGATGTTGGTTGTCTATACTCAAATTCCGGGGAGCAGCTTTTTGCGTTAATGCCATTGCTTGGACAGACGATTTTGCTGCCACCAGAAGCAAGCAAGAGCATGGAGATATCTTCATTCGTCTCCTATAGAAAAGCCTTCCGCGAAAGAGTGGATATACCTTTCGGCGCGGATGGGCAAGCAATCTTGGCGTATGCGCAACAGTATGCAGGGGTGATTAAGCAATTGGCTTATAGGTCTGCGAAAGAAGCGATTGTGTCGCATGAAGATTTGGCTTTAGATTTGTTTAAGCGCGAGAAGGGTGTTCTATGGGGCATTCTATTCGCCGAAAGTTTGTTAGAAAGTGCAATATTTACAGCATTTAATAAACAGGGATTGATCTTTGTTCCTAATAAAATAGAATTGGCGTCAACGACTCCTTTGTCTCGTACGGATTTCGATGGCGCGACGACTCAATACATGCCTTATTCTGATTTGCTTAAGACGTGGTTTTCGAACGAAGACGGAAGCCTTCATTCGGGCGATCCCCTGACCCATCCAGTATTTGGAGAGGGCGTCTTGGTAAATGCGGGGAGCCATGAGGCGCAGGCCTTTTTTGCCGACCTTGCAACAAAGGAGTGCGCCTCTTTGAATTAAGAAGGATTTGCGATCAAAAGATTTGACGCTTTGATATTAGGAGATAGCATGGGAAGATGGGACTTTAAGACGACGCCCGGCTGGCATTGGGAAAGCATAAAGCCTGGTGGTCAAGCGCGTTTTCGGGTTAAGGATAGCTGGATTGAGGAGACGCCGGCCGCAAAGTACCCCGGGCTAGCTCTTTTGGCTGGCGGAGAAATGTCGACCGGAAGATCTTTCAGCGACCCCTCCTCTGATCACTATTTGTATATTGCAGAAAGTCGCATGTCCCGCGATCGGGCTCATTCAAAGATAATCGATAAGCTGAGTACTGCTATCGGCTACGACAACGCAGTTCATCTCTTCAGCATTGCGCCTTCTGGTTACAGCGCAATCGGGCGTGAGATTCGATCGGGCGGAATTGACTCAACCATTTTCAACTTTATCCTTTCCAAAGATTGGCATTTCTCTCGCATGATGCCCGACGGGGGACAATCGCTAGCTCAAAAGCTCGATAAAGCTTTGTATTTCGACTCGGAGTCCTGGAATTTCCATACGCTTGCCATCAACGATGAAGTGGTGACTTATTCCTTCTATTTGGGCCCTGGCACTACGCAAGAGATGAACGTCTTCTCGCAATTCTGGGGAACAGACTCCAATACAGGCTGCAACTATTTCTTTAATAACATTGAAGTTTGAGGCGGTGGCTCTAAAGCTTTTCTGCATAATTAAGAGTGACATCGCATTCTGATCACCTTGCTGTGTTGAGGAAGCGCTCTATGCCAACGCAAAATGAAAGCACCGGAAGAGGTGATTCCTCGCCGTTCGGGGGCTTTATAGCTAAAGATAATGCCATTGCTTATGGTGTCAATGGATCTATTCTGCATTGGCATGGAGGAGGCGTTCGCGTAAGGCCCCATCCTCTGTCACTTGAAATCACGGACTGTGATTTCCAGATCCGCTTTCTTTCTTGACGAGCAGGTTCGACAGCTCCCCGTTATGCGCATTCCAGCCGATGCGTTGCCTGCGTAGAGAATCGGCACGTTCTCGGGTGGGTTGAAGCTTTGGGGCGTGCTATTCTGCCATCATGGGATGCGGTCCTTTTTAACCCGTCTCGGCCAGTGTAAGAGGTGTTATCCGAAAGGCGAGAACTTCATGCGGCTATACCATGCTTCAACTCAAACGGCCAGTGAGCCGAGGATTGTGAATCGTTCTCCCTACTTGGATTTCGGAACAGGGTTTTACACCACGACAAACCTTGCTCAAGCGGAGGATTTCGCTCGCAAGGCCTTTGTGCGCCGCGGCATGGAGGGGGCTCCGACGCTGAATAGCTACGAATGCGATATGGAGCGAGCCGGGCGCGAGCTACGCGTTCTCGAATTTTCCGAACCTAATGAAGAGTGGCTGGAGTTCGTCGTGCACAACCGAAAGCAAGGTCGCGATAAAGCACTCGAAGTGGACATTATCATTGGGCCCGTGGCGAACGATGACGTATTCACAACGGTAACGCTTTACGAGCAAGGGCAGATCACGGCTCGTGCTGCTCTGGAAATGCTAAAGATCAAAGAGCTTTTCACGCAAATACTTTTCTGCAACGATAAGGCGTTAGAGAGGCTGACCTTTGAGTCGGCGCGGACGGTGGAGAGGTGAGGACGAATGGCTAAGTCTCCGGAGCAGTTATCTGTGCTGCTCGGCACGGCGACGCTTCCCGGCTTGTTTGAGCGACTGGGCTTCACCGAGCCTTGCCAAATCGAGGAGTTCTATGCATCGAACTTTTATGAGCTGCTGCGCAATCCCGATAGCGGGCTGTGGCATCTCAGCTCGGCGGCTCTGGCGGATTTGTACCGGCAGGAAGTGGAGCGCGGCTTTTTCGACGACCCGGAGGAGCAGTCATGAGCAAGGAAATGCGGTTTCTCGTGTTCGCCATCGAGCACTATCGGCAGGCGAAGGGGCTGACGGGTCCGGAGGTGGCGGCTCTCTTTCGCGAAAAAGGACTCTCGCAATATGTGCTGGACAATTACTTTCTCTACCACATAGAGTCGCCCGACCTAATGGTTGCCGACATTGATCGCTATGTTGAAACGGGGGAGCGGCCGGCTCTTTAGGGGGTCGTTGAGGCGCAGTTAAAGCGGCCCGCTGCACTTTTTAGCATCTTCAAATTGCTAATTTATGCACTTTTGCGATTCTTCATACTGCATTTTGTAGGGATTCAGAAATCCTGAGCGTCAGCGCCGTTACAGCGCGCCTGCGCGGTAGGCCGTGATGGCGGCAAGGGTGATGTCGGCGAAGTGTTGGATGGCACCGACTTGAACCCAGCGGCCGTCCTCGCGGTAGCGCAGGGAGAGGTTGGCGTCGCGGCCGCGGCGCAAGTGTCCGATGGAGAGCGTCACGTTGCCGGGGATCTCCCGCGTGTCGATGTGGGTCTCGATGCTCGGACCGCCCAACGCCCAGGCAGCGAGGCCGGCGTCGGCAAGGCTTCCGGTCTCCTGGTAGACGGCAAGCGCCGCCCACAAGCCGAAGCCATCGTCTTCCTCGGTCTGGTAGACGTGCTTCTCAGTGCGTCCCGGCAGGCCGGCGCACACGATATGGGACTGCTTCGTGAAGTGGTAGCGCTGGCCGTTGGCGATAATGCCCCAGGTGAAAACCTCCCACCGGCCCGTGCCGTCCTTCGCTTCGAAACTTGCGAGTGCGTGGTCTGTCATGATGACCTCTCTAATCATTTTTGCGCGGACATGCCAGCCGCTGTGGCTGAGTTTTCAGGCGTTCCGAACGTTTCTATCGGGGGCATCGGCGGTACACGCGACTCCGACCATTGCCTTGCGGAGCGAGCTTACCCTGCTCAACGAGCTCGCTTATGATACGCAGGGCCGTTCTCCGGGAAATTCCTGTATTAGCCAGGTCGGCAGTTCGCACGCCCTCAGCGCTTTCCGCCAATTTCAGGGCAAGGGCGACAGCCTCGTCGGGCTCGTCCGCTCGAGTGGTGTGCTGCCCGAGCGGGCTGTGCACCGTTTCGGCAGCAGGAACCGTCGGTACGAACGCTCTGAAGATCAGGCCTTCCTCCAACTCGGGGTCGCGGCCCGTGTAGAGACGAGAATTCTTGAACAGCTCGCGCGTGCCGCTGCCCAGCTCTTCGGCCAGACCGATGTGCACGAAGAACGAAGCGATGAGAGGGTTCTTCGGGAGGGGGCTGAAGGTGTCAGGCTCCAAGGGCCCTTCGAAAGAAGCCCGGCTGGCGTTCTCGGTTCGAATGCCCTCATTGTCAATGATGACTTTTGCCGGGAAGGGGCTGGTGAACTCGCGATGAATGAGACAGTTGACGACCAGCTCGCGCACGATGGTATCGCGGGGGCTGAGGGCGAAGTCTCCTTCCATAAGAAAGCGGTCTGGAAGATGTTTCCTGCAGAACCCGGCGATCTGGGCATAGGCGTCTATGAGGTTGGTGGTAGCCACGAGCCGATCGTCGTGGCGGTTCGTGTCGTGCTGGCGCACAAGTGCATCGGTTTTGTAGGTGGGGCACAGCGATCGAATAACCTCGTCCTTGCCGAGAAGAACGACGGCTGCCAAGTTATAGCCCTGCTTTCCCGTTGAGTAGTCTTTGCCGAAGAGCCCGGCCGATTCGACGAGCTGCGCGTTCGTCATGGCTCCCCACGGATGGTCTTTTCTCTTCGCGAGAGCGAGTCGCCGGGCCTCGTCAATGAGGTCTTCTCTCAGGTCGCTCAGGGATACATGCTCGAAAATGCGCTGTTCGGTATAGATTCCCTGCTTGCGAATGCAGAGCTCGGCGAGAGGAGCGCTTCCGCGCACAACGACATCGGCATCCCCGCGCCGTTCGTATACTTTGCCCTTGTAGCTGTGCATCTGCGGGCTGTTGGGAACGTCGATCTTGATGATTTGGCGGTCACCGATCTCGATATGCTCGAATTCCATGGAGACGGGCACGTCGAAGGCGTTGGGGTTGTTGACGACATTGAGGACGTTTCTCGTGATGGGAAGCACCTGGGCTGGATCGATGCCCGTGAGAGAGCCGTCGTCCTCTACGCCGAGCAGGATAGTGCCGCCGAACGTGTTGGCGAACGCGCAGATGGTTTCGAAGAGATCCTTTTCAGGCTGGTTGCCGCAACGCTTGAATTCGATGCGGTCGTTCTCGCCCTCTTCGATAATGTCTCGCAGTTGATGCGCGTTCACGGTGACCACCCCTTCGGAATCGTGCCATGGCGCGATTATGGCGCGATTGGCGCGATTATGGCGCGATTATGGCGCGATTGGCGCGATTATGGCGCGATTGGCGCGATTATGGCGCGATTTCTGGAACATGCTGGAGCGGATGCGACCGCAGCTGACCTACCCGCGGTCGAAGAACGGGCTTTTGGAGCTGATGCTTACCGGGATAGCGTACACCTGCCCCACGCCTTCGCCGAGCAGGCTCAGCTGTTGGGCGGCTAGGCCGGCGGAGAACATGATGCGGGTGTCGACGCCGAAGGCCTGGGCGCGCGACACGGCGGCGCCGAGGGCGATGCCCACGTCTACGGAGTTCACCTCGCAGGGAACGCCTGGCGTGCGCTCGCCGCAGGTGGCGAAACCGCAGTGGCCGCAGTTGAGCCCCTGGGCTTTTTCGCGCGTGCCCACGAGCGCCATGCAGAGGCTTTTGCGCACACAGTTGGCGTCGCGCAGGAAGAATGCGAACCCGCGATCCTCGCCGACGGCCTCCATGGTGCAGGCGAGCGCTTCCAAATCGTCGCCGTCCACCACGGCGCATTCCACGACATCGACGCCTTTGCCCTTGGGCGCCGTCCGCGCTGCCACCACCATCTTCTGCGCGATGTCCAGCGCCTGCGCCTTTCGAATGTCCCTCTCGTCGTAAACCATGCCGCCTCGCTTTCGTCGCTTTCGCGCTTGTCGTGCGTTTCTGGTTCCATCTTACTACGGCAATCGCCTCGTATGGTCGAGCGCGTGCAGGCGCTCGCATAGCGACTGGATCACAAACGGTGGGCACTTGTTGCGGAGATCGCGGGGTCGGGTATCATGCTCGCATGGCGTTATTCGAGGCAGGACATATCGGGGTGCAGTTTCGTCGCGACGGGCAGCCGTTCGCGCCCTTTGCGGATGTGGGTTTCTCGCTGGAGGCGGGCTGCTTGTACAACCTCACGGGGCCTTCCGGATCGGGAAAGTCCACTCTGTTGAACGCGTGCGCGCTCATGCTGCCGCGCTCGGGCGGCACGCTGACGCTCGAGGGTGTTCCCGTTGATCGGTTCAAGCCGATGGAATGGCGCCGGCGCGTGTGCCTGGTGCCTCAGGCTGCGTCGTTGGTGCCCGGCACGGTGCGGGACAACCTGCTGTTTCCCTGGACGCTGAAGGTGAATGCCGGCTCGCCGAAGCCCGATGACGACGTGCTGAACGAGATGCTTTCCCTGGCGATGCTCGATGGCGTGACGCTCGATCACGCGGCGGCTCAGCTCTCGGGCGGCCAGCTTGCTCGGGTGGCGTTGCTGCGGGCCTTCGCCACACGACCGACCGTGCTGCTGCTCGATGAGGTGGAAGCGGCGCTTGATGAGGAGTCGGCCGTGGCCGTCAGTCGGCTTACGCGGGCGATGCTCGCGGGCGGGGCCGCCTGCTTGCGCATCCGCCATCGGGCCGAGGATGGCTACGCGTACGGGGTGTTCACGCTGGCCGATGGGAAGATGACCTACCATCAAAACGAGATCACGGCCGACAACGCACCCGCTACAAGCGCGGGGAAAGGATGCGACTCGCGAGCCGATGAAGTGCTTGCGAAGCTGAAGGCGGTGCCCAGTGCGCCTTCCGGTGTTTCCCCTCTTGTTGGTTCCGCATTCGACCCAGTCGCATCGCCAAGGAGCGACTCGCCGTCTTTGCGACCTGCGCCGGCCGACCGAAAGCCGGTCGAGCCCTCTGCGAAGGGGGGCTCCCGATGACCGGCGGCGTGGTGAACATCGGATATGTGGAACTGGTGGGCGCGAGTCTGCTCATGTTGGTGGCGGGCATCGTGTCGTGGCGCATGGGACTCGGGCAGACCCGCCGCATCGCCGTCTCTACCGTGCGGGCGTTTCTGCAGCTGCTCGCCATGGGCTTGCTTCTGGGCTACCTTTTCAAGTACCAGACGTGGTGGCTCGTGTGTCTGGTGCTGCTGGGCATGTGCATCGCGGCGACGCAGATCGCCACGGGCCGCACGAACAAGGTCGTGCGGGGGCTTTGGGCCGACGTCTTCCTTTCTATTACCGTGTCGTCCATGGTCATCGCGTTCATCGTGGTGGAAGGCATCATCCACGCCGATCCGTGGTACAACGCCATGCAGCTCGTGCCCATCTCGGGCATGATTCTCGGCAACACGCTGGCCGCGGCAGCGGTGGCCACCGACCGCCTGTTTGCTAGCATGGATTCCCGTGCGAACGAGATATACATGATGGTTGCTTTGGGCGCCACTCCGCGTGAGGCGGCGTTTCCTTCCATCAAGGCGGCGGTGGGCGCCGGCATGACGCCGCTTTTGGCCCAGCTGTCGGCGGCGGGCATCGTGCAGATTCCCGGCATGATGTCCGGCCAGATTCTGGCGGGTGCCGATCCTGTTATCGCGGCGAAGTACCAGATCGTCGTGCTGCTCATGATTTCGGCGGCCACGACGCTCTCCGTTGTGATCATCTGCTTTCTCGCTTACAAGAAGCGCTTCTCCGTCGAAGGCTACTACTTGTCGCCGGCCCTGCGCGACGATGCCGGCGGGGCGGCCTAGCCTGGCGGCGCGGCCTCACGGGCGAGACCAACTAGCCTGGCAGCGGACGTGACCTTCCGGGCGAGACCGCCTAGCTGGCAAGCCTACGGTATGCCAACGGGTTGGTGCGAGGCGGCCGGGCGGCCGGGGCGTTCCCGTACCATGGAGGCGACGTTTGCCCCGACCGGTTAGGAGGCTCCCATGCTCGAAGGCGATAAGATCAAGGTGGCGCAGGGCGAGAATCCCTGCTATCTGCTGCTGAACCAGGCGAACCGCCACGGGCTCATTGCAGGAGCCTCGGGCACGGGCAAGACGGTCACCATGAAGGTGCTGGCCGAAGGGTTCGCCCAGGCCGGCGTGCCTGTGTTCATGGCTGACGTGAAGGGCGACGTCACTGGTATGGCCCAACCCGGCGACGACACCGAGAAGGTGCGCGAGCGCGCGGCCGCTCTGGGCGCCGCAGGCTGGGAGCCTCGGGGTTGCGACGTGCGCCTGTGGGATATGCTCGGCGGCGACGGCGTGCCCGTGCGCATCACCATTTCCGACATGGGGCCCGACTTGTTGGCGCGGCTGCTGGGGCTGACCGACGTGCAGCGCGGCGTGCTGGCCATCGCCTTCCGCATGGCCGACGATAACGGCATGCTGCTCATCGATCTGAAGGACCTGCGCGCCATGCTCGGGTATCTCTCCGAACACGCCAGTGAGGTGGAAGCCTTGTACGGCCGCGTGTCGTCGCAGTCGGTCGGCGCCATTCAACGCGCGCTGCTCACCCTGGAAGATGCGGGCGGCGACATCTTCTTCGGCGAACCGGCGCTGGATATCACTGATTGGCTCGTGACCGACGATGCGGGTCAGGGCACCGTGAACATTCTGAACGCTGCGAAACTCATGGCATCGCCCCAGGTGTACGCCATGTTTCTGCTGTGGATGCTCAGCGAAATCTACGAGCTTCTGCCTGAGGCCGGCGATCTTCCCAAGCCCAAACTCGTGTTCTTCTTCGACGAGGCGCATCTGTTGTTCGACGACATGCCCAAGGAGCTGACCGACAAAATCGTGCAGACCGTGAAGCTCATCCGTTCCAAGGGCGTCGGCGTCTACTTCGTCAGCCAGTCGCCCGCCGACATTCCCGATGAGGTGCTCGCGCAGCTTTCCAACCGCATCCAGCACGGGCTGCGCGCCTACACGCCCGCCGAGCAGAAGGCGGTGCGCGCGGCAGCGGCGGCCTTCCGCGAGAATCCAGCCTTCGATTCCGCCGAGGCATTGCTGGAACTGGGCACCGGCGAAGCGCTCGTGTCGCTGCTGAATGAGGATGGCCAGCCGAGCATTGTGGAACGGGCGCGCGTGCTGCCGCCGGAGTGCCGCATGGCCGCTGCCGATGCGGCGACGCTGGAGGCGATCGGCGTGGCCCAGGCGCATCTGGTGGAGAAGTACGGCGAGGCCATCGATCGCGAGAGTGCCTACGAGAAGCTTGCCGCCGAGAAGAGCGCCGCTGCCGAGGCCGACGCGCTGGCTGCCGAGCGCGCCCAGCTGGAAAAGGAGCGCGCCGAATTCGAGAAGCAGAAGGCCGCCGAGGCCGATCGGGCCGCGAAAGCTGCGGCCAAGGAAGAAGAGCGTGTTGCCAAGGCTGCCGAAAGAGAGGCTGAGCGTGCCCAGAAAGCGGCCGAGAAAGAAGCCGAGCGCGCCGCTCGAGCTGCCGAGAAACAACGCGAGCAGGCCATGAAAACGGTCAGCTCCGTCATCGGCCAGATCGGGCGCGAGACGAGCCGGCAACTTTTGCGGGGGTTGTTTGGGAACTTGCGGAAGTAGGTTCTCGCTGCCGTACAATACTGCCCATGATATTGAATGGCCGCAACATAGATGGGCTGCGGGCGCCCCGGATCGCGACGCTGACGCGGCGACGCTTCGTGGCCGGTGCGGCGTGCGCAGTGGCGTGTGCGGCGGCGGGGCTGCTTGTCGGTTGCGGGTCGTCCTCTAAGTCGGCGGAGGTGGCCGCCATCGAGCCCTACGTGAGTCCCTACGATTGGTCCGGCCTCGTGCGCGAGGGCGAGAAGCTGGCGTACTACGAGAACGATGCGCTCTGTTCGCGCTGGGGCATCGATGTGTCGGAGCACCAGGGCAACGACATCGATTGGGCCGCCGTTGCCGACGCCGGCGTGCAGTTCGCTTTCGCCCGCATCGGCAACCGGGGCGCCACGGAAGGTGCGCTTTCCGCCGACGAGTTCTTCTTCCAGAACGCCATTCGCGCCGGGGAGGTGGGCATCCAGGTGAGCGCCTATTTCTTCTCTCAGGCGCTGACCGAAGACGAGGCTCGCGAGGAGGCCCGGTTCGCTCTGGACAACCTGCGCGAAACCGAGGCTGCGGGCGCCACGTTCTCCTACGTCGCCTACGACCACGAGCCCGTGGAAATCGAAGGCGCCCGAGCCAACAATCTTTCCAGCGACCAGCTGACCGCCAATGCCCGTGCGTTCTGCGAGGCCATCGCCGCGGCCGGCTACGCGCCCATGCTCTACGGAAACCAGCGCGACTTGCTGCGTCTCGCGCCCGAGCTGCGCGCCGCCTATCCAGTGTGGTTGGCCGAGTACGATGTGGAAGCTCCCACCGCGCCGCTCGACTTCGCCATTTGGCAGTACACCAACGCCGGCAGCGTCCCCGGCATCCCCGCCGACGTCGATTTGAATGTGTGGCTAGAGCCCTAGCGGATGGCCTTTTCCTATCTCTCCCCTATAATAGGTTGTGCAATCTGATCGGTTCCGACCGATCTTTCGTCATTTTGCAGCCATTTCAAACAGGGTGTTTGAGCTGGGAAAACTAGGGTTTTACCTGGTCAGAGCGTGGCTTGAAAATGACGAAAGATCGGCGTTTTCCACGAGAAGGAGTCCTGTGAACATCAACAACGCCATTCTGCATGTGTTCGATTTCGTGTCCTGCGTGAACGTGTTCGCGCAGGTGCCCATGGATCTGGGGAACAAGGCCGCCAAGCGCTACGTCACGTCCCAGGCCAAGCGGACTTTGAGCAACCTGGACAGCAAGCGCGGCACGTTCGCGGAGAACAGCCTGTTCGCCGAGGAGCTGCGCGCCTATTTCCGCGGCGAGCGCGATTTCGTGGGGCTGTCCCAGCAGATCGGCGAGTTCATCGTCGGCGAGCTGTCGCGCATGGAGAAGACGCCCTCGACCGACCTGCTCGTCGTCGATTTCGAAGGCGACGCCGACCAGACGGCGCGCGAGATGACCGACGAGGAGGCCGAGGCCGCCTACAAGGCCCGCGGCCCGCGCTACTTCGCGATCATTCTGCTGGAGAGCCGCCAGGCCTACATGCACGAAGTGGGCAGCAACGACTTCGGCGACACCGCTACCACCATCGCGCGGCACCACGCCATTCTGCCGAACCCGTCTCAGAAGGTGGCATCCTTCGCGCTCATCTCCGCCGACGACATGGCCGTGTGGTTCGTGGATAAGGAACGAGAGATTGCTGGCGAGAAACGCTGGATCATCCCCGATGGTCTGCTGCAGTGCTCCATGGAGGCCTCGAGTCGCGAAGTGCTGGAAGCGGTGACCACCGTGGTGGAAGAGGTCGCCGAGGAGTTCGGCGCCAACACGGCGGTGGCGCTTTCGCGGGCAAAGGCCTACGTGGCCGAGAATGCCGAGGAGTCCGACGAGGTGGACGCCCGCGAGCTGGGCCGCGAGGTGTTCGCCGACCAGCCCCGCGTCGCCGAGCGCTTCGAGGCCGCTGTGGAAAAGGGCGCCCTGCCCGAGCGCGTCGTGGTGGAAAAAGCCGTGGCCAAGCGGGTCACCAAGAGTCACAAGATCCGCACCGACACGGGCATTGAGCTCACCTTCCCGGCCGAATACGGTGAGAACTCCGATTTCATCGAGTTCTTCAGCACCCCGGACGGCCGCATCGAGATCGCGCTCAAAAACATCGGCGCGATTGAGAACCGCTAGGATACCTATCGGAAAAACCGAGGGCCGTGCGCCTGCAAGAGGGCTAGAATGGGGAACGATTCAACGAACGCCCCTTGCCGGCCCGCGCGGTCGGCCGATTTCGAAGGGAACCTTATGACGAACCTCTACGAACGCGAAGACGCCTACATCCCCCGCGTGGCCGCTATCCACGATTTGTGCGGCTACGGCAAGTGCTCGCTGGGCGTGGCCATTCCGGTGCTGTCCGCCGCCGGCTGCGACGTGTGCCCCGTGCCCACGGGCCTGTTCTCCAGCCACACCGCCTTCCCCGGCTGGTACATGCACGATACCACCGACATTCTGGGCGATTATCTGGCTGCCTGGGCGGGTATTGGCGTGGAATTGGACGCGGTGTATTCCGGGTTCCTCGGCGCCCCCGAGCAGGTAGACATCATCAAGCAGGTGTGGGAGACCTACCCGAAGGCCCTGCGCGTGGTGGATCCGGTCATGGCCGATCACGGCAAGGTGTACCCCACCTACACGCCGGAGCTGGTGGAAGCCATGGGTACGCTGGCCAACGGTGCCGACATCCTGACGCCCAACCTCACCGAGGCGGCCATCATCTTGGGTCGCGGGTGGCAGGGTGCCGACGTGGACGAGCCCACGGTGCGCGAGATGATTCTGGAGCTGCGCGAGCGCGGCGCGAAGAACGTGGTGCTGAAGGGCATCGAGCACGGCGACGGCCTCATCCACAACTACGTGTGGGGCGACGCCATCGACTTCACGGAAACCACCAACGCCAAGCTGCCCTACATGCTGCACGGCACGGGCGACGTGTTCGCGAGCACCCTGCTCGCTGCGGTGATGGCCGGCTCGAACCTGGCCGAGGCCACGGCCTTCGCCGCCGACTTCACGGCCGACGCCATGCTCATCTCCGCCAAGCAGCCCAATTTCGAAGACCGCGGCGTCTCCTTCGAGCCTTTGCTCGGGAAGGTGACAGCCCTGCTGGGGTAAAGGTTCGTGCTTTCGCGCGGCTCGCACCGGGAAGAGTGTGGGCCGCGTTGCAGAGCAGCACATCTACCGCAAGGGTTCGCTATTTTGCGAAATGATGCCGTAGGGCTGATTGAGGCTTCTCTGTATTTCCCCTATTTTTTCCCTTATTTCCCTATTTCTTCCCTTATTCACTTATTCCTTCTCTTATTTTGGGTTCTGAAGGGAAGAGAGGCACGGAAGGGGCTATCTCGTCGCCCATTCGGCCCGTCGCAGCGAAGCCCAGTTCTTCATAACGTGTGGCAAGAAGCTGGTGGAGCGCTGCCCAGTTAAGGCTCTGACCGTCGCCGAGCGGCCCTTCTCTTTCGAATGCTAGTCTTGTGTGAGGACTTCGGCGGCGGCAATGAGAGCCGCTCCATCTACGTGCGTCCGATATGAGTTGTTAATCTCAGCTTCCCAAGTTGCATCCGTCGGAACAACGCGGGCTACTTCATCGCCCTCTTCGTTTAAAGCAACGTAGGCATCGTCCTTGCGACGCACTATGAGCACCTCGCCGGTGTCGCAGCGCACCGAGCTCCGATGCTCGTGCAGCCGCGCGTACTGAGAGCCCCATTCCACCATTGAAAGCAGCACGGGTCTCAGGCTTTGGCCCAAGGCGGTAAGCGTGTACTCTACGCGAGGGGGCACTTCGGCGAAGGTCTCGCGGGTAAGCAGGCCGTTCTCCTCCATGGTACGCAAGTTCTGCGTGAGTACCTTGGTCGACACGCCGCCGAGGGCCTTGCGAATCTGCCCGAAACGTCGCGTTCCGTAGATAAGCTCTCGCAAAATAAGCACCACCCAGCGGCTACTGATGAGCGAAAGGGTAACTTCAACGGGGCAACGAGGAAGAGAATGAGCAGAAGGCGTGGTCATTTTACAGCTCCTACCTTAATAGATTCAAAATGAAACTATATAACAAAATAGTTCCTACTTTCCATAATACTGTACAGCATTATATACTCTCTCCGGCAAATCGCAACCGAGAGAAAGAGAGCGAACCATGCAGGAAGTCGTTGAGTTCCTTACCGCAAATCCCGTCCAGTATCTGGCTACGGTCGGTGCCGATGGGAAGGCGAAGTGCCGCCCCTTCATGTTCCTGATGGAGCACGAAGGAAAGCTGTGGTTCGGCACCAACAATCAGAAGACCGTGTTTGCCGAGATGCAGGAAAATCCGTACGTGGAGGTTTGCGCGTCCACCCCTGATTTCCGGTGGATCCGCTTGGGAGGGAAGGCGGTGTTCGAGGACAATCGCGCCGTGAAAGAAGCCTGCATGAACATCCCCATGCTGAAAGACCAGTACCAGACGGCGGATAACCCCATTTTCGAGGTGTTCTACCTGACTGATGGAGAGGCGACCATTGCCGATATGACTGGCAATGCGCCCACGGTGGTGAAGCTGTAGGCTGCTTTATCGAGAAAAGGAAGCGGATCGGGCTTTCACCTAGCCTCCCCTGTGAGAGCCCATTCGACGCATGAACGATGTGAGAGAAGCCGGTGCTGTTGGGGCGCCGGCTCGTATGAGAAAGTGTCGCTATGGATATCACTCCTTTCGCCGTGAATCAGTTTATTCCGCATCCTATGATGGTGTTTGCTGCGAGCACCTACAACAAGGACGAGTCGCCCCATCTTGCCCTTGTCAGCTGGGTGAACTTCTATTGGGACGACGGACTTGGGGTTACGCTGTGCATGGATGGCGATAAGGCGGTGAAACGGAACTTCGAGCGTGAGGGGGCGCTAGTTCTCAACGCGCTGTCGCGCGATATGTTCGATGCGGTAGAGGCCCTTGGTCGCGCCTCGGGGGCGGAAAAGGACAAGGCCATCGCACGCTTCGCCCTAGAGGCTGCCGAGCACGTGCATGCGCCTCGGCTGTGCGAGAGCCCTCTGCGCTATGAACTCAGCTTGCGGGAGAATTTTTCCTATAAGGGCAGCAACCTCTACCTGTGCGCTATAGACAGCGTCTCGGCAGCCGATGACGCTGTGAGCGACGATGGCTCCTCTTACGATATCGTCGCGGCAAATCCGCTTTTGGTGTCCCAAAAGAACTACTGCTGCTTGGGCGCGCAAGATGTGCTCGGCGCATGGTGCTAGGTGCTGCCCCTTCGCAACGTATTTCGACGTTCATGTTCGACTATTGCGATTTTGCAACAGCTGTCAGATCGCAGCGCGAAGGCCGAATCGCTACAATGGAACAGTCGTCAGTCCATGAGAAGGGGTTTGGTTGGAGCGGCGTCGCCTTGCAAAAAAGTTCTTTCTGCTTGCCGGTGTGGTAAGCGTGCTTGTGCTGTGCGTGTATCTCGCCTGGTTTTACCACGCCCAAAGCATTGAGAACGATCGGCGCGCCCTCGCTGAAGCCCGTGTGCTGTCCGCAGAGATTGGGGCTGCCTGGGATTACATCGATGCCGTCCAGCCGCAGATCAACCGCGCGACGGGCGAAACCTCGGGAATTTATTGCGCGGTGGCGGCCAAAGACATCGCCAAGCGCTTCTCCGCCGGATCTGCCTATTCGATTCGCTACATTCGTGGAAATCCCCGTAACACCGAGGATGCCCCCGATGACTTCGAGCGCAAGGCGCTTTCCTCCTTCGAGGAGGGCGTCGTTGAAGAGTACTACGGGCTCGAGCATCAAGGAGACAGTTCGGTCTTCCGCTATGTGGGCCTGCTTGAAATAGAGGATGGATGCCTGCCGTGCCACGGTGATCCGGCGGGTGAGAAGGATATCACCGGCTATGCAAAAGAGGGAATGGCCGAAGGAGACGTGGCGGGCGCGGTGTCCATTGTTATGCCCATGGATTCCATCATTGCCGACGCGAAGGCCGATTTGGTCAGCACGGTAGTATTTTTCTGCGTACTGATGGGGTCGGTTACCTTGGTTCTTGCCTTGGGCCTGCGTACCTGGATTACCGCTCCCATTGTTGACGAGAACAAGAAGCTGCGCCATGAAGCCGAGGATCAGTCGAACTTCCTTACCATTATTACCCATGAGCTGAAAACGCCGCTGTCGTCTATTCTCGCTTTTACGGAGCTATGGAAAGAACGCATGCCCGATGACTCGCCAGAAAGCCGTGCGCTCGTAAATGAAGTGGAGACGAACGCACGCGTACTGCTGGCGATGATCAACAACGTGCTCGATGCGGCCAAGTTGGAGGCGGGCACGCTCAGTCTCGCCCAGGACGAGTTCGACGTATACGATTTAGCTGGCCAAGTGAAGGCTACTATGGGCCCGCTGGCCAAGAAGAAGGATGTGTCCTTTAAGGTGAAGGTGAGCCCCGATACCCCCTTGCTTTTGGGTGATGAGGAAGTGCTGCGTCGCATCGTCGTGAATTTGGTGAACAATGCGCTGCGGTTCACCGATTCGGGAGGTTGGGTTGAATTGCAGCTTGCCTATCGAGAAGGACGGTTCGTCATTTGCGTGTGCGACAACGGCTGCGGTATTCCTGCCGAACAGCTCGATCATGTCTTCGATCGTTTCGTGAGCGCTCCCCATTCGGAAACAACGAGCGAGGGGGGCACGGGCCTCGGTCTGTCCATTGTGCGTAACTTCTCCACCATGATGGGCGGCAATGCTTCAGTGAAAAGCCTGGAAGGAGAAGGCAGCTGCTTTACGGTGGAACTGCCTCTGCCGGCCATTCCCGACGAGGTCGAGGAAGGCGATGATGCCGCCGATACGGGGCTTCCCTTGGCCGATGAGCCTTCAGCCGATTCGTTGTGTTCACGAGAAGGAGGAAACCATGAGCCGTCGTGACGCGTTGGTCCTCGTTGCCGACGACGACAATAGCTCGAGCAGCGCTATTGAGAAGATGCTCGCCAAAGATGGCCATCGCTGTCTGCGTGCAAGGAATGGGCAAGAGGCGCTGCGTCTGTTTTGGGATGAGCGGCCCGATTTGATCATTCTCGACGTAATGATGCCGCTTCTCGACGGCTTTCAGGTATGCGAACGCATTCGCGAGCATGATCGGGCTACACCGGTGCTGTTTCTTACGGCTAAAGGCGATATCGTGGACAAGCGCATTGGCTACGGCATTGGCGGCGACGATTATTTGGTAAAGCCCTTCAGCGGAGAAGAGCTGCGGTTGCGGGTGGGGGCTCTCTTGCGTCGCGCGCAAATTGCGGCAGAAGCCGCAGCGTCCGCGCCCCAAAGCGAGCTATACCACGTAGGCGACCTGGAAGTGAACGTGCGCACGGGGAATGTGCGCCTGGCGGGAAAACGAGTCGAGCTTACTCCCAAGGAGTCGAGGATCATGGCGGTGCTGGCATCGCATCCGGGGGAGGTATACAGCAAGCGCGATCTTATCGAGGAGATTTGGGGAGAGGAGTATCTGGACTCGTCTATCGCCATTTCCGTGTACATACGACGCATTCGAGCCAAGTTGGAGCCGGATCCGAGCGAGCCGCGCTACGTGCAGACGGTATGGCACTGCGGTTACCGGCTGGCAGATGAGGAAGACGAGAAGCGGGACAGTTCTGGGGAATAATCTCGCCTATAGCTTGCGCAAAAATTGCAATAGGGCGAGGACGCCCATTGCGAAAGCGCAATAGTATCGGTTTACGGCTGAGCTTCTTCTAAGATGGTTCGTAGAAGGTTGGAAGGTTGCATCGTTCGAACGACCGATGAGAGGAGGAAGCGATGAAAACCATAAAACCGAGAAAAATCGCCCTTGCCGGTACGGTGGTGGCAGCTGTAGCGCTGGTCGGCTGCCTTGGCTGTGCAGCCCAGACTCAAACGGCGGACACAGGCGCCGCGCAGGAGCCGGTTCAGCAAGAGCAGACGGAGCAACAGGCTGCTGCTCCGGAGAAGGTGGCCAAAAAGACGCTCGCTGAGTGGGTAACTACTTATCCCAATCAGGGAAACAGCTATATGGAAGCGAAGATGGCCCACACCTATGACGCCTTTGCGGGGGCGAGTCAGCAGGCGTTTGGCGGGGAGGATGCAGCAGTGGCTTGCGCCGCCTGTCATGCCCGTGAGGACTTCCAAACGGTTTATAATGAGCAAGGCGAGACGATTCTTGACAAAAACGCCTCTGACTACGAGATGGAATGGTCCAATTGCACCAATTGCCACGTAGGCGATCCTGGCGAAGGTAAAGTAGAGGGTGGCAACGCCTATGGTGATGCTACTTCCGTGAGTGCCAAGGCATTGTTCCCCGAGGAGGACTATGTATGCGGTCAGTGCCACGCCATGTTCCCCGGCGCGGCCTATCTTGAGGATGCGAACAAGGGTATCGATCAATACAAGTATGGCTTCGAGCCTGAAGAGATGCTTCGTGCCATGAAAGAGTATTACGAGGCGAATCCAGTTACTGAAACAACGATTTGCGCCGGCATGGTAGGGGTTCCCATGCTTGATCCCGAAATTGATACGATGCTGTACCTCACGGACGCTTGCACCGAATTGGAGCTCTTCCAGGACGGCAACCATCAGAAGATGGGCCTCACCTGCACGGACTGCCATATGCCCCAGACCGAGGCCGCCGATGGCGCCACCTACACGCACCACAACATGACGCAATCGCCGCTTGAGAACCCGGCCGCGCTGGAAAAGTGCCTCACGTGCCACAAGAGCCAGGGCGTTGAAGATGCTGACGCCATGGTTACGTTCGTCAAGGGCAAGATGGACGAACTCGCGCAGATTCAGCAGGCTACCAAGACCAAGCTGGACGAGTTCCATGCTAAGCTGGCCGAGGTTGTGGCCGCTGGCAACGCCGATGAGACAAAGCTGCAGGCCGCCAAGGATGCTTACAATCTCGCTAACGTGTACTTCCTGTACCAGGGCACCGCGATGCGTCCCACCGACGGTTCCATGGCCGCCATGAACTTTAGCAAGAGCGTTGAGCAACTACAGAAGGCCGACGATGCCATTGCCGAGGGCATGGCTCAGATCGCCTAGCTTTTGCTAGGGGCGCGTGAAGCACGTAGCTGAAAGACAAACTGCTCCTTTCCCGAAGGGCCGCCGCAATGGCGGCCCTTCGGCGTCTTTCGCATTCGGATTGGGTGTGAGGCTGGTTCTTAAGCCTTGCCGGTGGCGTCCTTCAAAAGGTCGGCGAGCTCGGTGTCGGACAGGTCGTAGTTGTACATCGTGGAGTAGTACGTGCGGGTCACGTCTTCGATGGAGTCGTCGAAGGCATCGGGGTACAGAAGGCGCGGCAGCCACTGCAGGCCCATGAGCTGGTTGACGGTGGGCGGGTTGTTCAGCCAGCAGTAGGGCACGTTGGGTACCTGGTAGTAGTTGCCGGAGTCGATGGCGGCAATGCCCTTCCACGCCGGGTCGTTGCCCACGGTGTCGTAAATGCTGCCCGTCTGGAACACGATGAGGTCGGGGTTCCACAGCGCGATCTGCTCGAGGCTGATCTCGTTGCCGTTGCCCTTGCCGGACACGTCGTCAACCACGACCACGTTGTCGGCCACCATGTCCACCACAGCCGCCTGGAACGAAGTCTTGGCGATGGCGTTCAGGCCGTTGTCGCCCAGCAGGTAGGCCATGCGCACGCGCTCGTTTTCGGGAATGTTCTCCATAGTGGTGACCGTCATGTTGTACACGTCGGTGCAGTAGGTGGACAGCTCGCTGCCGCGCTCTTCCATGCCCAGAAGCTCGCCGAGGCGCTCATAGGCCGCGCCGTAATCGGACAGCTTCGCCTCGATGAAGATGACCGGAATGCCCAGCTGCTCCTGAAGCGCGTCCAAGTCCTCCTTGGCGCCCTTCTTCGCCTCGCCGGTGTCGATGATGACCTGGGGCGCGGCGGCGGCCACGGCCTCGCGGTTCAGGTCGTCCTTGGCGCCGAGCACCGCGCCGAACACCGGGTAGTCGGCGAATTTCTCACCGAAGATCTTCAGCTGGTCGTCGTTGAGCTCCTGGGCCAGGCCCACCATCTTGTCCGGGGCCATGGTGAGCAGCACCTGCTGGGCCGTGAAGCCCGACGGGCAGATCTTGTCGATCTGGGCCGGCAGCTCCACGGTGCGCCCGAGGTCGTCGGTGAAGGTGATGGCGCCGCTTTCGGCCTCGGTAGCGGCCTGGGCGTCGGCGTTCGCCTCCTGCTCGGTGGCCGGTGCAGTGGGCTCGGCCGCTCCATTACCCTCACTGTTGGCGCATCCGGCGAGCCCCAGGGCCAAGCAAGTGGACAGGGCGAGCGCTCCAGCCAGAGCCGCGATGCGCCGTTTGTTCCTCGTCGGTTTCAGCATTCGTTTTCCTTTCCTTCCAAGGGGTGCCAGGTTCTACTGGCGTTCTATCTCGCGTACGGGCACGCAGACGCGCACCTTGTCGCCATAAAGAGAGTTGACCTCCACCTCGAGGTCGTACAGCTCGCTGATGAGCTCGGAGGTGATAACCTCGCGGGGATCGCCGAATGCCTTAAGGCCGCCTTCGGAAAGCACCATGGTGGCATCGGAATAGAGAAAGGCGTGGTCGGGGTTGTGGGTCGATTGCACGATGGAGAGCCCCTCGCGGGCCAGCTGCCGCACGCAGGACAGCACGCGCATGGTGTTGCCGTAATCAAGCGCGCTCGTGGGCTCGTCCATGATGATGGTCTGGGCGTTTTGCGCGAGCGCCCGAGCGATGAGCACGAGCTGCTGCTCGCCGCCGGATATCTGCGTGTAGGTGCGATGGGCCAAGTGCTCGATGCCGATGCGGGCCAGCGCCTCGTGGGCTCGCTGCAGCTGGGCCTCGCCGGGCGTGGCGAGCATCTTCAGGTCGTTGCCCGTGGCCATGAGTACCACGTCGACCACTTCGTAGTCGTACACCGGCGCGTGCGACTGGGGAATGTAGGAGATCTCGCGAGCGCGCTCCCGCACCGAAAGCGCGCGCAGATCCTTCCCGTTCACCAGAATCGTGCCGCTATAGTGCGGGGAAAGCCCCAGGATACAGCGGAACAAGGTGGACTTGCCAACGCCGTTGGGCCCGAGCACGTTCACGAGGCACCCGTCGGGAATGGAAAACGAAAGGTCGTGCAAGATCTCGCGGCTTCCGTAGGAGAAGCTCAAGCTGGTCACATCGATGCTCATAGCTTCTTCTTCCGCGTTATGAGGTACAAGAAGAACGGCGCGCCCACGAAAGCGGTGAGGATGCCGATGGGGATTTCGGCGGTGGTGGCAAGGCGGGCGACGTCGTCCACGATGAGCAGGAAGCTGGCGCCCATGAGCATGGATGCGGGAATGAGGCGGCGATAGTCGGCGCCGACGAGCATGCGGCACAGGTGCGGAATGACGAGGCCCACCCAGCCGATCATGCCGGTGACGCAGACGCTCGCGGCGGTGACGAGCGTGGCGGCGATGATGACGACGATGCGGGTGCGTCGGGCGTTCACGCCCATGGTGGCGGCCTCGTCGTCGCCCATGGTGAGGATGTTGATGCGCCAGCGCAGGGCGAACAGCGTAGCGCAGCCGATAAGCATGATGGGGAGCACCATGCCGATGTCGCGCATGTTCGCGCCGGTGAGTGAGCCCATGAGCCAGTAGGTGATGTCGGCCAGCTCGTCAGTGGGGTCGGCCACGAGTTTGGCGTAGGAAACGCCGGCTTGGAACAGTGACGACACCATGACGCCGGCGAGCACGACCACCATCATGTGGTTGCCGCGGGCCCGCGTGCTGATAAGCAGCACCAATAACACGGTGAGCAGGGAGAATCCGAATGCGAAGAGGGATGTTGCGAAAGAGCTCACGCTGAGAAGAATAGCCACGGCCGCGCCGAACGCGGCGCCCTGGCTTGCGCCCAAAATGTCGGGGGAGACGAGCGGGTTTTGGAAGGTGCCCTGGTAGGCGGCGCCGGCGCAGGCCAGGCAGCATCCCACCATGAGGGCCAGCAAAATGCGCGGCAGCCGCACGTTGAAGAAGAGCGTCGCCTGCTGTTCGGTCCAGATGGGGTCAAGCGGGACGATCTGGTTGACGAGCATGGCCACAGCTTGAGCCGGATCGATGGGGTAGCGGCCCAGCAAAAGGGAGATCGCGGTCGCGCCAATGAGGATGAGGGCAAGGGCCAGCACGACAAATCGAGCCCTCCGAGAGGCGGCCGAATGAAGCATGGGTTTTACAGTGCTCGTTTGCATGGCATCTATTATATTCTCAGTCATGAATGATTTACAAGAGAGAATTATTCATGAAGTAAAATGATTTACAAGAGAGAACAATTCGGTAGGATGAGTACTGAGCAAAAGCGCCCGGAATGTCGGGTCGCTATCATCTGAGAAAGGACGAAAGCCATGGGTTGCGCCGAGAAAGACTGCTGCACGAAGGGGGTTGCGACGGGGGCCATTGCGTTTCCCGGCACAAACGAGCCGAATACGCCCTGGAAGCTGTACAACCACCTGATCGCCGGCATTCCCGAGGACGTCGTGGTGCGCGACTATTGTCTGGGTACCCACTGGTCCTACGTGGAAGCCGACAGTGGCATGGGGGTGAGCTTCACCACCACCGGCGGCGCGCGTCGTGGCTACACGGGCGACCTGAGAGGGATGTCCCTGCGCGAGGTGGCGGAGCTTTCTAAGTCCTGGTGCTTCGAGGAGGCGAGCCTGGGCGTGGCGGCGCTGAACGCCTGGTACTCCCAGCGGTCGCTGCTGGATCCGTTGGGGTGCACCTACGATGCGGCGGTGGAGGTACCCGACGGCACCATCCGGAAGATGGACGCTTTCGAAATGTACCGTCCGCAGATCAGCACCGCCGGTGGGGATGCGCGCGTGGTCGTGGTGGGGCACTTCCCCCATGTGGAGCGCATCGAGGAGTACGCGCGTCTGACGGTGCTGGAGCGCAAGTGCTCTCAGGCGGGCGATGTACCCGACCCGGCTTGCGAGTACGTGATCCCCGGCGCCGACTATCTGTTCATGACCGGCGTGACCCTCATCAACAAGACGGCCCCGCGCCTGCTGGATTTAGCGGCGAACGCCACGACGGTGTTCGTGGGGCCCAGTGTGGTCATGGCGCCGTTTCTTTTCCGCTGGGGCGTGGACATGCTGGCCGGCAGCGTGGTGGCCGACCCCGACAAGGCTCGCTTCGCCGTCAAGAACGGCGCCGGCCAGTTCTTCGGCGAGGCGCTGACCATGGCCGCCCTGCGCAATCCGGAGGCATAGGTGCTGTTTCTTCTCACGGGCGAGGTGCAAATAGGAAAGACGCGCTGGCTGGAATCGCTGGTGGCGGAGCTGGGCGCTTTCGGGGTGCCCTGCGCCGGCGTGCTTGCTCCCGGGCAGTGGGTGCCCTCGACGGGGCCGCACGCCGATGCGAACGGCTTCGAGAAGCTGGGCATCGACAACGTGCTTCTGCCCAGCGGCGAGCGCATCCCTTTCGCCCGTCGGGGTGACTTGGCCCGAGCCGACGGCACCTTCGACGAAGAGAGCCGGGCGGCGAAGGCGGAGTTGGCCTGGCACATCGACGACGCTGCTATCGACCGCGTGAACGCCCACTTCGACGAGATCACCGCGCACGCCAGCGCGGCTGCGCCCGTCGGTGCCAAACCGCATTCCGAGCGGAGTGCCGAAGGTGCAGAGTCGAAGGATCCCTCCCGCGCTCCCGGCCTCCTCATCGTGGACGAGCTGGGCCGCTTGGAAATCTGGCGTGGTGGCGGCCTTACCTCGGCCATGGCCCTGCTTGCCCAGGGCCCAACGCCGGTCTTCCCCCATGCGTTGGCCGTCGTGCGCGATTATCTGCTCGACGACACCGAGGCCCTCCTTGCCGAAGCGTGGCCTGACCGCTGCCGCATTTCTCCCGATGATACAGGTCGAGCCGTTATCCTGTCCGCCTGTGAGTTTGGGGCGTAAGGGACAGCGGCTCGACAAGACGGGTTTTGGTCGAGATGGCTACTGGGCAGCCAGATTCTGAGCAATCATTCGTGCGAAAGTTACTGTCCTGCCGCAAGCGTTGCCGGTCGACAGGTTCGGATAAGTCATGGAATAGTATCCTCCAGAATCGTTGCCTGTGACATACAGGCCTTCAATGGCGCTTCCATCTTCGCGCAGTGCTTGACCTTGGGTGTTTATCACGATACCGTCCATGGTGCATAGCAAAGCGCCTGTGGTACGTACGCCGAAGAAGGGAGGTTTGCGTACAGGGGAAAGCCGGAATGGTTCCTTGCCGAAGTCGTCATCGCGCTGGTTGTCGTAATTCTGGTTGTTTCGTTCCACCGTTTTCGCGAGGGCTTCTGCAGGAAGACCAAGCTTTTCGGCGAGCTCCTCGATGGTGTCGGCTTGCTGAATGTGTCCGGCTTTAAGTGCCTCCTCGTTCATGGCCGTCACCACTTCGATGGGCAGGTTCGGAGCCGCTCCATTATCAAAGGGGAACATGCGCGAGCAGCCATGCATGTCGAACTGTTGAGCGTAGGTCTGCCAGTCTGCATCCCAGAGGCACACGTGGATATTTCCTGGTTGCGATGCATCGGCGTGCAGGATGAAGTCATAGGTGCCGGACTCGTTGCAGAAGCGCTCGCCATTGAGATTGACTTTCAACCAGGGTTGGCTTCCCATCCAGAATACCATGGCAGTACCACAGTCGGCGCCTCCCAGGGAGTCGGCGGGAACGCTTGCTCGGTCGAAAAGCATGCTAGAGTGTGTTTCGTCCATTTTTGCCCCAACGCGAAGGCACGCCTTTATGCCGTCTCCCTCACAGCCCGGCTGCGCTGAGTTGTAAGCGTAAATGCTGGTCGTGTGAGGCTGGAGCTGCTTAAGAAGGTCGAGATTCGCGGCGTAACCGCCTGTGCATACAAGAACGCCCTTGCTTGCGTTGACGCGAATGTAGCCGTCAGCGCCCTGCCCTATGGCACCGGTCACGCGATCGTTTTCGACGGTGAGGCTCACCATGGGCGTTTGGTAGCGGAACGTTACATGGCCCGTCTTCTCTGCGTAGTCAGTCAGCACAGTGAACCCGTCGAGCGATCCATCGACTGGCCAGGCGGGAGAATGCCCTGTAGCCCAATGTCGGTAGTTGACTTCATGCTTTTCCTCGGCAGCCTCATGCCAAAGCGCGATACCGTAAGAGGAGAGAACGCTTTCGTACCAGTCGATGGTCTCGCCCGATCGCTCAAGCCAGACCTTGTGTAACGCGAGATTGCATTGGCCCGCAGCGTAATGATCCATATCTCGCAAATAACCAATTGCGTCGATTTCATAGCCACTCTCCTGCTGCAAGCGAGAGTTGACGCCTGCAAGATCGTCACGCACGACGCCACCGTTGAACTTCTCCATGACGAAGGTTTCCATGCCGGCATCTCCAGCAGCGCAGGCCGCAAAAAGACCGCCCGTGCCAGCGCCGATCACCAAAAACTCCGTGTCAATGGTTTCGACAATCTCATCATCGGAGATGTTCGGGGCATCTCCGATCCAGTCCGAGGAATCTTGCGATCCCGCCTCAGGCGAAGTGTTTGCTAGGGGATCCGCAGTCTGCGGGGCGCATCCTGCAAGGCCGAACAAGGCGCCGGCTCCCGCGAAGGCGCTACCTGCCAAAAACCCTCTGCGGCTTACAAGTCCATTATTGTCCATTTCAGTTCCTTCCTTTTCTCCATGAAAGTGTGGGATTGCGCGGCAAAAGCCTTTGGAGCTCAAGTCCGCACTGAGCTTGTTGCTGTTTAAAAAACGGTCGGGCGGTTTTACCCGCCCGACCAGGGAGGGGAGGGCTTGATCTATCGTAACGCGTGTTCTTAGACGTTGTAGATTGATTGCGCCACCGCATAGCCTGCGCCGAGCGATCCGACACCGCGGCCGCCGCAAGCTGCTTCGCCCACAACGTAGAGTCCCGGTACAACATTTCCGGCCGCATCGAGCGCGCGGTGAGATGAGTCGGTCGAGATGCCGTCCATCGTGATATGCATCGCCCAGGTGCGGGGTGATGCATAGAATGGAGGATTATCCAGGGGGGCATTGGGCCCGAAGCTGGATCGGCCGAATTCTGGGTCGTTGAAAGTACGAGTCATCTCGTTGTAATCGTCGACAGTTTTCAGGAATGTCGCCTCGTCGACGCCCATGAGGCCCGCCAGTTCTTCAAGTGTGTCGGCGCGGTAGAGGATGCCCCGCTCAATGGCGTACTCGACGTCCATGCCTGTGTGGGTCTTGCCGTCCGTGATCATGGAGCTGTCGTGGTCGACCACCTGGAAACCCACACCCCCATCCTGCTCCATCAGGGCGATCGTCATGTCAGTTCGACTGCCGCCCTCGTCGCAGAAGCGTTTGCCGGCCTTGTTCACGTAGATGCTCTCATTGGTGGTTCCGACGGTTGTTTCGGTGGCGTAGAGCACGGTGTCCACGAAGGGGAAGACCATCTGGTTAAAGGGCAATTCGGCGAAGGCGGCGCCTGCTTCTGTGGCCATGCGGATGCCGTCTCCAGTGTGTCCGTAGTTGTTGTCGCAGTGGAAGGTGTCGAGATCTTTCCAGTTCCACATCTTGTCGTGCTCTTTCAGCATATCCTGGTTGTCGGCATAGCCTCCAGAGGCGATAACGACACCGTCTTTAGCGCGCACGGTGTACGTGCTGCCGTTTGCGCTGCTGCCAATGACGCCAGTCACGCGACCGCTTTCAGTGATGAGCTCGGTTGCCGGCGTGGCGAACAGGATGCGAAGATCGAGTCCTTCCATCTCTCGTTCGAACACGTTGAAATAGCCTTCTCCATTCACGTCTTCTGAGGAACCCGAGAAATGCGCCCAAGAATAACCGGGAATTGCGACGAGTGGCATCCAGGGAAACTGCATGGTGTCGAGCCATGCCGTGCCCCCCTCCACATCCGTTGCATAAGTGTGTTGGAAGTCGTAGGTGTTGCCCTCAAGCATGCAGAGTTGCAGCGCAAGGAATTCGGGCGAGCTAAAGAGTTTGGTGTTCCCGTTTGCGTAGTAGTCGTCCCATTGTTGCTGCACCTCATCTACCAGAGAGGCGTCAAGCCCGGCGTCTCGATTGAACTGAAGAACTTCTTGGAAGATCTTCAGGTAGCCGTCGTTCACTTCGACGCGTAATTCTTCGGGTGCGTTGGCATACTCGATGAAACCGCCACTCACGAGGGCGTTGCCGCCCATGCTCGAGGACTTCTCGAACACGACGACCTTCGCTCCCTGCTGAGCAGCTGCTAGTGCAGATGCCATTCCAGAAATGCCGGCGCCTATGACGGCGAGGTCGCATTCGATCTCCTCGTCGGTTGGCTGCTCTTTGGGAACCTCCGCACGCTTCAAAGCGCTCACGTCGCCATCGGCTTGACGCGCGCAGTCTTCTACGGCCGAGAGCAGCGCGAGGGATGAAAGCGTCGCTCCTGTCACCGCGTCGACGGCGAGTGATTGTGATGATACGATGATCTCAGGGATCTTCTCAAACGCCGGTGCGGCGATGCGTTCGGTTTCTCCGTGATCGACGACGCGGACGCTGTCGATGGCAGTGTCGGAGAAGACGACCTCGACGGTGATATCGCTCTTCTTGCCGAGTGCCGTGGCCTGGTAGGTTCCTGCGACAAATTGAGTTGTCGTGCCGCCCGTCTCTGCGACGGGGTGTGACGAAGCGCATCCCGTCGCGCCTAAGGCCAGAGCTGCCGCTGCGACCGAGCTTGCTTGCACAAACCGTCTGCGATCGATGACGTGGTTCTTTCCGTGTCCCATGTTCCCTCCTATGTTCGAATCTTGTCGGCGAGACGCCCTCGCCCCTGCTGTCGTTCATTATGGGATCGGTTCGCCCGAGGGTCTTTTGCAAGTTGTTGCGTGATTTGTGCACAAACCGTACAATTCGCTACAACGACAAAGGGGATCAGGGGGTTGTGGTGCTCAACATGGAATATATGCCCGAGTTGCTCGTGCTGGCGGAAACACTCAGCTACACGGAGACGGCGCGAAGGCTGCACATGTCTCATTCGGCTGTGAGCCGTCACGTTGACGCTGTGGAGCGGGCGCTGGGGGCTCGGCTATTTAATCGTACGACTCGCAAAGTGGAGCTGACCGATGCGGGACGAGCGGTTATTGCCGACTTCTCTGCCATGCAGGCCCATTACACTCATGTGCTTGATGAGCTTGGTCGACTCGCGGAGGATGTGCCAGTCATACGACTGAGCTGTCCGGATTTTTGGATACCGTGTTATCTTGAGTCGTTGTTGGCGTTTCTCTCCCTCGAGCAATCTGCTCTTCGTGTCAAGTTGGAATCGAATCCTCCTGTTGTGGGTTTGAGCGCGGTGGAGGAGGGCCGGTGCGATCTTGCCTTTGGTATCGGGCTTCCCACGGAACTGAAGCCCCCGATGAACATGAGGTTGTTTCTTCGTGAGAGAATTGTGGCAACGATTCATGAAGACAATGCGTTGGCGGGATGCGAGACGCTAGCGTTGGAGCAGCTTGCTGGTGAGCCTTTGGTGGTTCTCGACGATCGGGCCGAAGGATTCAGCCGCATGAACGAAGAGATATTGAGATTTTTTACGCAGCGCGGTTGTGCTCCCTGCGACATACGACGTACTGAGCAGATTGAGACGCTCGGGCTTAAGCTGAGCGAATGCAAAGGATATGCCCTTACGCCTGCGTCGCTGCAGTTTCCTCATAGGGATTACCTGCGGGCGATCCCCCTTGAGGAAGAGGACATCTCTTTCCCACTGTGCTTCTTTTTTCGCACAGATCGCTTGAGCCCTGCGCTGACCAAATTTTTCGAATATGCCGAGCAATTTGTCTTGTTGTCGGGGGAGCGCGCCGGAGACCTTGCTACTGCTCCGTCATCAGCAAATCGAGCAATTCTTGACGGGTATTGATGCCGAGCTTCTCGTAGATGTGGCGGGTGTGGGCCTTCGCGGTGCCCTCGGCGATGATGAGTTCGTGGGCCACGCCGGAAAGCGACTTGCCCTGAGCAAGCAGCTCCATCACCTCCCGTTCGCGTGGCGTGAGGCGGCGCGCTTCGGCCACGGTGGCGCAGCGACGCGCCAGACGCGTGCGCTCGTTCTCCTCGGGTGGTCGCTTGCCCATGAAGGCGATGCCCCAGCGCTCGCCGATCTCGCGTTCGTTAAGCACGAGAGTTGCCACCGCCACAATGGCCGCAATGGCGACTACGGCACCGATGGCCGGTCCCGTGCCTCCGAACAGGCCGGATCCATCGAAGAGGAGCGCCCCCTCGCGGCCGACCCAACTCACGAGAATCAGCGACTCCTCGATGCCGAACAGCAGAAGCGCACTCACGCCGAAGCGCTTGGAGATGTCGCAGAGGAACAGAAACACGATGGCGTTGAAGAGCATCACGCCCAGGGCTGTGCAGAAACTGCCGGCCAAATTGCCGCCAAGGCCGAATAGCGGCACGATGAGGAGCCCGCAGCAAAGGAGGATGACCGGCGCCCGGTACAAGGCGGACAAGGGCAGTCGGTTAGAGAACCACCACACCCACGCGAACAGCACAAGACCGCCGACCAAGGTGGTCGCGGTGGAATGGGAGCCGACCAGCAGGGGGTAGGCGCTGCGAATATGGGCGGAGCTGTAGCTGGCCACCAGCTCGAAGAGGGCGAGGATAAGGAAGAACTTCCAGGGAATGAGCCGACGGTTGGCGGCGATGGGCCGATCTTCTGCCGGGACGTAGAGTCGGTAGGAGCGATGGGCCAAGGCCGCCGAAAGCGCTGGCAGCACGAGCAGCGCCCCGTAAAGGTACTCATCGCTGAAGCCCTGAAGCGCAAAGGTGAGCACGACTCCACCGATGATGGCGAGCGCGTAGTACAGCGCCACGCGGGTAGGACTGAGGCAGCTGTAGATTTCGCACCACAGCAGAATGAGAAGCGCCGAGCCGATGCCGCCGGCCAGGGTTGCTGGCGCAACAAGGGCGTCGGTGGTTGCGGGCAGTGCCAGAGCCGCCACGTTCGCGGCCACGGAGAACCCAAGCAGAAGAGCGATGGTCCCATAGACCCAGCGTCGCCCGGCCAAAGGCGCGATGCGGCTGGAGAGCAGGGCGATGACGATAGCGCTGCCGGCGAGCACCACATCGTAGGCGAACTGGCCGGCGGTGCCGCTGACGGGCATGGGCACCGAGGGATTCGCATAGGTGAGCGACACCCAGGCGCGCCACAGGGCAAAGCCGAGGAAGGCTTGGGGCATATCGAGCAAACGCATGAGTGAGTGCTTTGGTGCAGCTTCATTGTGGGCCATGGCGTTACCCCCTCTTGTCCGCCCTTGGCTGCAAGGGTCGTGCTTTCGCGGTGTCAACAGCGACCATTATAACGTGACGGGTTCTCTGCGGGGGCGAATGGCCGTGGCCGCAGCTGGTGCTCTCGTTGTGAGAAGAGTGCGGGGCACGTCGGCAACCGCTCAGAAACATGGAACGCTAGTGCCGATAAGATTGACGGTAGGGCTGGCGCTTCCCCAGGAAAACAGGGTGTTTATGCCACCTGTTTACAAAGATAAACAGCGAAAGTGCTGCGCGGTAGATGTGCGGTGGAGCTCGAGCAGGCATAGTGAGAGCCAGCAAAGCCGTTCGGCGCCGCGAAGTCGCAAGGAACGCTCGGGGCCGGCGGAAGGGAAAAGAGAACACATAGGAGGGTTCCCATGAACAAGATCGCCAACATGCATGTCGCCAGTTCCACCGCCGGCTCGCTCAGCCGGCGTAGTCTGTTCAAGCTCGGCGGGCTCGCTACAGCCGTCGCTGCCGGAGCTTCGCTGGCCGGGTGCGCGCCTCAGCCGAAGAGCGCGTCTATGGCCGATACCGGCTCGGGCGCGACGCGCGCTGCCGACGGTACGCCCAGCTTCCTCATCGCGCCTGAACCCATTACGGAGTTCGATGAGACGCGCGACTTTGAGGTCGTCGTCGTGGGCGCCGGCGTCTCGGGCATGGCTGCCGCCATGTCGGCCGCTGAAGCTGGTGCCAAGATTGCCTGTGTGCAGCGCGAGGCCACGCCTTCCTCCCAGGGCAACATGGCCGCTGGCGTCGATTTGAACCAGACGAGCGAAGCAGGCAAGCAAGCCCTTATCAGCTATCTCATCAAGTTGGCCGACCACCGCAGCAACCGCGCTCTTCTGGAAGCCTGGGCCGACAACTCCTTCGAGGCGCTGTCCTGGTTCCGCGAGGCCGCGTCCGCCGGCGGCATCGAGGTGAATCCCGATGAGCCCCAGGCCGACCGCGTGCTGCACATCAACGGCTACGACGTGTACCTGCACGCCAACACCTACTTCCGCATCGGCCACGACGAGGTGGTGAAAGCCATCACCCCCATTGCCGAAAGCGCGGGGGTGGAGTTCTTCTTCAGCTGCCCGGCCCAGCAGCTCGTTACCGACGAGTCCGGCCGCGTGACCGGCGTGGTGTGCGAGGAGGACGGCAAGAATGTGCTGTTCAACGCTAGCAAGGGCGTCATTCTGGCTACGGGCGACTACCAGTGCGACCTGGAGATGGTGGCTTACTACTGCCCCGACATCAAGGAGTTCCCGCCCTGCCAGATGAACCGCACCGGCGACGGCCACAAGATGGGTGTGTGGGCCGGCGGCGAGATTGAGCCGACGACGCACACCAAGATGATCCATGACGCCCGCGTGGGCCGTGTGGATACGCCGCATCTGCTGGTGAACGCCAAGGGCGAGCGCTTTATGTGCGAGGGCCCCATGCAGGGCTACCTGAACAACTATGTGCGCGAGTACATCCACGAGGCCGGCGGCGACGCCAAGGCGGGCAACCTGTACACCATCGTGGACGCGAAGTGGCAGGACCAGATTGCGGAGTGGAAGGCCATCGACCCGGAGATCGACGCCTCGAACTGCAAGTGGTTCTACGAGGGCAACACCATCGAGGAGGCCTGCGCCGCCATGGCCGCCGATACGGAATCGGGCGCCTACGAGTTGGACGCCGCAGCCGTGCAGAAAACGGTGGATCGCTACAACGAGCTTTGTGCCAAGGGCTCCGATGACGACTTCGGCAAGAACTCCACGTTCATGCGCGCCATCGACACCCCGCCGTTCATCGTGGTGCCCCACGAGTTCGGTATGGGACTTTCGGCCATCATCGGCGGCCTGCTCATTAACGCCGACAACCAAGTGCTGAAAGCTGACGAGCACACGCCCATCGACGGCCTGTTCGCCGTGGGCAACGTGTCCGGCTGCTTCTACGGCGGCGTCGACTACCCGATGGACGTGCTGGGGCTTTCCATCGGCCGCGCCATCACCGGCGGCTATCTCGCCGGCAAGCACGTAGCGAGCCTGTAGCGACGTTTCCATACCCACACCCTCCCCTCGAGAGCCCGCCGACACGCGGGCTCTCGTTTCTCTTACAACAATGAAAGTCGATTCGTAAGGCGTGGGGGGCGGAGAAGGGGCTATACTGGCAGCATGACATTTCGAAACAGGAGGTATCTCCCATGACTGACCAGCAGAATCCCTTCAGCACCATGCCCGAGCCGCCCCAGGCTTTCGACAACGCGCAGGGCCAGGGGCAGGCCGCGCAGTCCTACGACACCGACCAAACCGCTCAGCAGGCTTACGACCCCTACCAGGCGCAGCAACCCTACGGCGCCGGCCAGGGCTATGACCCCTATCAGGCCCAGCAAACCTACCAGCAGCCCTATCAGGCCACCTACGAGCAGCCGCAGCCGGCCTACCAGCAGGTGTACGCCCAGCCCGTGGCCCCGGCGGCCCCTGCAGCTCTTTACCCGATGACCGACACCGACCGCAATCTGCGCCTTGTGGCGTTCATCTTCTGCATCCTGTCGCTGGTGGGCTCGTGTTGGCTCATCATCCCGCTGGCGTGGATGATTCCCATGTCGGTCATCTCCTGGGGCATCTACAAGGGCACCAAGGCCAACACCGTCGCCTTCGGCGTGTGCACTCTCATCTTCTGCTCGCTGGTGGCCGGCATCTTGCTGCTGTGCTCGAATAAGGATCGATAGAAGGCAAGGCTCGCGAGCTAGCGAGCTCTGCGAATCCGCGTGCTCGTGAGCCTGCCGCTTTCATGGTCCTGCGAACGGCATGGGCTTGTGATCTCCCAAGCGCGTGCCGCCAGACGCGCAACTCAAAGTCGCGACACCACGAGTTGGTTGAGCGAGACATGCTGCTCGGCAGCTTCGATGGCGAGCTCGCGATGCTTCTCGGGCGGGATGCGCAACGCGAACTTACCCGAATAGGTGCGACTGGCCAGAGGGGTGGGCGCTTCTTCGCCGCTCTCGGCCATGTCCTCTAGAACGGTGCTCACGACCGCAACTATGACGCAGGAAATTCTCGGTTCATTCCTCGCGCAGACCGCAGTTGCGTCGCGTTTGAGGTAATGGGGCCATGCGAAAATGAAAAGCCGCAAGCGCTGGGATGGAACATTCGCGGATTGGGAACCCATCGCGCGTCGTATCGCCGCTGGCCAAAACCGCGCGCGAGCTGTACGGACGGGTCATCGCTGGCCAAAAAAGGCGCGCGAGCTGTATGCGGGGAGGCACGTTTGGCGCTTTCTGGCCAAAAACCCCGCGCCAGCTGTGCCGTGGGGTCGCAATCTCGGGATCGGCGTCATCCTCGAGCTGAGTTTCCCCAGTTCAGAATGCCGCTGCAAAGGGGTGTACGAGCCCGGGACAGCGGACCCCGAGGAGAATCCCTCGAAAATAGCAGTCCGCGCGCGATTTTTGGCCAATTGGCGAGGGCGACGCGAGGCGTGCACGAGCGGCGACTCAATTTGGAAGCCGTGCGGAGTTCTCGGGGATGCAACGAAGGAGACGACGGGGTCGTGCGCGGGTGGGAGGCCCAATCGCGAGAGGCGAGGGCCGCTCTGGTTCCCCTCCCGGGCCTCTAGGCGGCCCTATTGTTCTTCGGAGGCTTGATGAACAGCGAAACGATAAGGGCCGCAATGGCCACGCCGAAGAAGACCCAGAAGGCGCCGAGGTAGCTGCCCGATCCCATTTGCGAGAGGGCGAGAATCTGCGGACCTACGATGGCGGCCGGGATCATCTGGCAGGTGGCGATGGCGTAGTTGATGCCGTAGTACTTCGGCCCAAAGAAGGTGCCCACCATGGCCGACATCGAGCACATATTCCCACCGTACATGAGGCCGAGCAACATGAATCCGGCGACGAGCAGCGGGAAGTTGCTGCCCATCATGGCGAAGGCGCAGCAGAGCATGCCCGCGGCGAAGGCCACGGCGATCCAAGTGAGGCACACGCGGTAGCCGAACTTGTCCCAGATGAATCCGTTGATGAGGCGCCCGAGTCCGTTCATGGCTGACACGCTGCCCATGGCCGCGGTAGCCAGCATAAGCGCCTCGGCCTCGGGCAGCGCGGCGCTGACGCCCGCGCCAGCCGCCGCTGCCCCGCTCGCTCCCGCCCCCGCGCTCGCTGCCCCGCTCGCTGCTGCTCCAGCGCCCATGAGCAACTCCATGGCCGCCGGCACTGCTTGGCTGATGAGCGCCAGACCGCCGCAGGTGACGAGCATCAGATACACCATGAACACCCAGAACGTGGGCGTACGCACCATTTGGCCACCCGTCATGTCGACGGCCGCCACGGTGGCGTTCTGCCGCGCCTTTTCCAGAAGAGGGCGAACATATTCCGGCGTCGGCAGCTTCATGATGAAGGCGCCGGCCCCCACCAGCACGACGAAAATGACTCCCAGCGCTCCGAAGGTCAGACGCCACCCGAGCGCGCCCAGCATCGTGGTGACAACGGGGGACAGCAGCATGGTGCCGCCGCCGAAGCCCATGAGCATAGCACCGGAGGCCAGGCCCTGCTTGTCGGGGAACCACTTCAGCGTGACGGACATGACCACATCGGTGCCAAGACCTACGCCGGCCCCGACCAGCACGCCGTAGGTGGCGTAAATGAAGGGCAGCGATTCGGTGAAGGCCGAGGCGATAAGCCCGAGTCCCAGGCAGGTGGCGGTTATGAGCATGACCGTGCGCGGCGAGGTGCGCTCTTCCAGCGCGCCCGCTACGAGCATGCCGGCGCAGAAGGTGATGATAGAGAGCGTGAATACCACCGAGGTGGCCGAGCGATCCCAGCCGAATTCCGCCTCCAGTGGGTCGACGAACAGCGACCAGGCATAGATGAGCCCGAAGAACATGAGCAGCACGAAGGCGACGAAGAAGTACAGCAGACGGTGCGGCGTTGCGTGGGACATGGCTCTCCCCTCGAGATCGCGTTCCTTATGAGCTGCCAGCCACCTTCAGTTTAGCGGGCGCAGAAAAAAGGGCAAGAAGAAAGGGAAAGGGCGACCCAAAGGGACGCCCTTGCAGTTCGAGTGGGCTATAGGTTTTGCCGTAGGCTAACCCTCGTACAGTGAGAAGTCGTCCTTGCCGACGCCGCAGACGGGGCATACCCAGTCGTCGGGAATATCCTCGAAGGCCGTGCCCGGCGCGATGCCGCCGTCCGGGTCGCCCACCTCGGGGTCGTAGATGTAGCCGCATACGTCGCAAATGTACTTGTCCATGGGAACCTCCCAGTCGTCGAATGGTTGCAACATGCGTATCCTCCCACAGGCAGCGTTTCCGCGCAGGCGGGCATCCGATCTGAAACCATTCGGTGAATCGACGATCCTGTGTTGCGCTCGCGAAAGGACGCGATGAGGCTCGGGAAAACACCCAGCTAGAACTTAGAAAATCAGCGGAAAACTAATCTATAACGGCGCAGCAACGAAAACCGCCCCCGTCGCCAAAACGCCGGGGAAGAGCGCAGGATATGAAACGAATCCGCGAGTTCGTGCGTTGAAGCTCGCCCGCAGGACGGCTCAAGGGAGCTGTCCGCAAGCCCGCCCGCCCCGGCGCACCCTGGAAAGGAAGACGACAATGGTCACTCAAGAGCAGCAATCGATCATCGATCATGCCCAGCTGCAGAAGATCAACGGCTGGCAGCATATCAAGGTGAAGGGCACCCCCTACGAGTGCGGCTTCCAGGAGGGCTACCTTCTGGCCGACGAGTACAAAGACGCCCTGCGCGTGTACAAGTTCATGACCCTGGAAACCTTCGGTATGACCTACGAGTGGTTCGCCGAGCAGGCGCTGAAGTTGCACCGCGACAAGATTCCCACCCGCTGGTTCGAAGAGCTGCGCGGCATGGCCGAGGGCCTGACGGCTGCCGGCATCCCCACCACCACCGACGACATGATCGCGTGGAACGATTGGATGGAGATCACCGGCTACTGGTGGCCCCAGAACGCCGGCAAGATCATGAGCCGTCCGCTCATGAAGACCCACCGCAAGGAGCATTGCTCCGCCATCGTGGCCACCGGCTCGGCCACGGTGGACGGCAAGCCCTACCTGGGCCATGAGAGCTTCGACGAGTTCTGGAGCGGCCAGTACTTCAATATCTGCAAGCGCGTGGAGCCCGACGACGGCTATGCCTTCATCATGCAGGCCTCGGCGCCGTGCATGCTCTCGTCCATGACCGACTTCTACGTGACCGCCGCGGGCCTGAACATCACCGAGACCACCCTGGCCGGCTTCGACCGCTACGACGACGCGGGCATGCCCGAGTGGGTGCGCATCCGCGACGCCGTGCAGTACGCGGCCACCATCGACGAGTTCGTCGAGCGCCTGAACAAAGGCAACAACGGCGGCTACGCCAACGCCTGGCTCATTGCCGACCACAACACCGGCGAGATCGCCCGCTTCGAGCAGGGCCTGGAATTCACGAGCCTCGAGCGCACCTTCGACGGCGCGTACTTCGGCTGCAACGCCGTGTTCGACCCGCGCATCCGCAACCTGGAATGCAAGGACAACGGCTTCAACGATCCGCGCCAGCAGACCGGCGCCCGTCGCCAGCGCTGGATGGAGCTCATCGATCAGTACTACGGCAAGATCGACCTGGAAGTCGTGAAGAAGATGCTCGCCGACACCTACGACGTGTACCTCGGCTACAACTGCCCGTCGAGCCGCGACATCTGCTCGCACTACGATGTGGATCCTCAGTACTACGCCGACGATCCGGACGCCGTGTGGAACATCCCGTTCTATCCGGCTGGCTCCTGCGACGCCAAGGCCGCCGGCCCCGACGACGTGAAGCACCTGAAGATGTGGGGCCGCTACGGCCGCGCCGACGGCGTGGAGTTCAATGCTCGCGACTTCATGGACCAGCACCCGCTGTGGAAGTGGATGGACGGCTACCTGGAAGATCGTCCGACTCAGCCTTGGACGCTCTTCGACTAAAGGGAATTCGAACCGGCGCTTTTCCACGGTGCCGCGTTCCTTCCATAGAGATCATCGCTAACCAATCGAGGATAAGGAGCATAGATTATGGAAATCTCAAAGGAACAAATCGCGAAGATGGCCGAATCCTACAAGAAGGCCGAAACCCAGCACGTGGCCCAGCGCGCGGTGACCAAGAACGGCATTCTGGAGTCGGCGGAAAGCGTGGAGGTGCTCAAGCGCATGAGCCCCAAGAACTTCGCGTTTTCCATCGACGTTGACGACCAGGCCGTGGCCAACCAGAAGATGTCGGGCCGCTGCTGGATGTTCGCCTGCTTAAACGTGCTGCGCTTCCACATTGAGAAGGAACTTGATTTGCCGAAGGGCACCTTCGAGTTGTCCCAGGCCTACCTGGCGTTCTTCAACAAGCTGGAGCGCGCCGCCTGGTTCCTCGAGCACGTGGTGGCCACGGCCGACAAGCCGCTGGACGACCGCGAGGTCGACTGGCTGTTCACGACGCCCATGGCCGACGGCGGCGACTGGGATATGGTGTGCGCCCTGGTGAAGAAGTACGGCGTGGTGCCGCACGAGGCCCAGGCCGAGACCCACTGCACCAACAACACCGCCGAGCTGAACACGGTGCTCTCGCACCTGCTGCGCCAGGATGCCCTGAAGCTGCGCACCATGGCCCAGGAGGACAAGGATACCAAGGCCACCCAGGAGGAAATGCTTTCCGAGGTGTACCGCGTGCTGGCCGTGTGCTTCGGTGAGCCGGTGCAGAAGTTCGACTTCACCTACAACGATGCCAAGGGCCACTACCATGCCGACCTCGGCATCACCCCGTTGGAGTTCCTGAAGAAGTACGTGCCCATCAACCTGGACGACTACATCGGCGTCATCAACGTGCCCGGCGACGACAAGCCCTACGGCCGTATGTACGCCATCCAGGATTCCGACCAGATTCCCGAGCGTCGCAACCTGTACCTGAACGTGCCGATGGAGGAGCTGAAGGGCTACGTCATCGACTCCCTGAAGGACGGCGAGCCTGTCTGGTTCGGCTCCGACGTGCTGCAGCACTGCGACCGCAACGCCGGTGTCATGGACTTCGATCTGTACGACCTTGAGGCCATGTTCGGCGTGAAGTTCACCATGGACAAGGCCCAGCGCTTCGCCACCCACGAGAGCCTGCCGACCCACGCCATGACCATCGCCGGCGTCGATATCAAGGACGGCAAGCCCACGAAGTGGAAGATCGAGAACTCCTGGGGCACCGAGAACCACGGCATGAAGACCGGCAACAACGGGTATTTCGTCTGCAGCGACGAGTGGTTCGACAACTTCGTCTACGAGGTGGCCATCCGCAAGGATCGCCTGAGCCCCGAGATGCAGAAGGCGCTGGACTCCGACCCCATCGTGTGGCCGTTCTGGAACACCTTCAATCCGGTTTCCGCCTAAGCGGCAATCGGGCGCCGGCCTCGGGGGTTCCGCACGGGATGCCCCAAGGCCGGCCCCTGCGGGCGGCTTTTGCGAGTCGCGCGCGGCAACTATCCGCTGTCCGGCGGGGTGCCTTTTCCGGGAATGACGTCCCGGGAAGGGGAGCCCGCCCCGCCGGGCCCTTTCGTGAGGGGTAACTATGAGCTCCCAAACTACAACTCATGCGGCCAAAGCGCCGGCGAAGGGCGCAGCGAAGGCCAGCAGTGGAACCTATATCAGCCTGATGGCTCTGGTCATGATGAACGTGACCATCATCGGCAGCGTCGCCAACGACGTCCAGCAGGCTTATTACGGGCTGTCCTCCGTCACGCTCTTCATCATCGGCGCTCTGGTGTTCTTCCTGCCCACCGGTTTGGTGGCGGCCGAGCTGGCTTCCGGCTGGGGCCAGCGCGGCGGCATCTTCCGCTGGGTCGGCGAGGCTATGGGCCCTGGGCTGGCATTTACGTGTCTGCTCATTCTGTGGTTCCAGACCTCCATCAACTTCGGTATGGGCGTTGCATCGGCATCGGCCACCATCGGCTTCTATACGCCTGATTGGGACTGGGCTGTGCAGTTCATGAACCATCCGGAGAACCAGTTCTTCATCATTTTGGCGTGGCTGGCCTACTACTGGGGCCTGACCTTCCTGTCCACCAAGGGCGTGAAGGCCTTCGCCCGCCTGACCAAGTACGGCGTCATCATCGGCACGTTCATCCCGCTGGCGTTCATCGTCATCTTCACGGTGGTATGGCTCGCCCAGGGCAACGTGTCCAACGTGACCCCCACGCCGGAGGCGTTCAATCCCTTCGCTGACGGCTTCAGCCTCACCAACCTGGCCCTGGCCGCCGGTGTGTTCTTCAGCTTCGCGGGCATCGATATGAACGCTGCCCATATCAAGCAGCTGAAGAAGCCGCAGAAGGAATTCCCGCTGTCCATCTTCATCGCCATGATCCTGACGCTGATCATCTTCATCGCTGGTACCGTGTGCATCGCCATCGTCACGCCGAAATCCGACATGAACTTGGTCTACGGCCTGTACCAGACCTATAAGATCCTCGGCGCCACGTTCAACTGCCCGTGGATTTACGTGGCCTTCGTGTGGGTCGGCCTCGGCGCTTCCATGGCGTCGCTCGTCACCAACATGGCCGGTCCCTCGTTCATGCTCGGCCAGGCCGGCCGCTCCGGCTTTTTGCCGAAGGTGCTGCAGAACTCCAATAAGCACGGCATGCCGAGCCGCCTTATGTACCTGCAGATGACGTTCATGACCCTCATTGCCTTCCTTTGCTTCCTCATTCCGAACATCGAGGGCTTCGTCGTGCTCATCACCCAGGCCATCACCATCCTCTACATGATGTACTACGTGTTGATGTTCGTCTCGTTCTTGAAGCTGCGTCACGACCAGCCGAACCGTCCGCGTCTGTTCAAGGTGCCCGGCGGCAACGTGGGCGCGTGGCTTGTGGCCGGCCTTGGTCTTCTGGCCTGCCTGTTCGGCATCGTGCTGGCCATCATCCCGCCGGCCCAGGTAGCCGAGGAAGTGGGCAGTCCGGTGACCTACGTGGTGGTTATCGTGGCCATCATCGTTGTCACCTTTGCCATCTGCTTCGGCGTGTACCAGGCCTCCAAGCGCCATCATTGGGCCGACCCGAACAATGTGTTCGCGCCGTTCACCTGGCAGATCGAGGGTTTGAAGAAGCCCCAGAAGGTTCTGTCCAACGTGCCGTCCGAGCTGATGAGCGAGGGCCAGAACCCCATGGGCATGCCCATCAAGAAGCTGTGGAACCCCAACGAGCAGATCGTGCTTCCCGACGAGTACGTGCCGGGCAAGCATCATCCGTCCTCTCCGGCTATTGAGGCCGGCGACGATCCTGCGGCCATGAACCACCCGGTGAAGACCAGCGGTACGTCCATCGGCGCGCTGGGTGCCATCCCCCTAAGCCAGCCGGCGATGATTTCGGAGAAGGCCGGTATCGGCACGTCGGCCACGGTGGGTCTGAAGAAGGCGACTCAGACGGTTCCCGTGGAAGGCACCGAACCCGTGCGGCTTGATGCGAAAGTGCCGGCGGCGCCTGCTGATGAGGTGGCTGCCGAACCGGTGCCGCGCGACCCGGTGGCCGACGCCAAGCGAGCGGCTGCTGCCGAAGCGGCAGCCCTGGCGGCCGAGAAGTCCTCGCAGGCCAAGGCCCATGCCGAGGCGGTGGCTGCCGAGGCGCTCGAGCAGCAGGTGGAAGCCGACAGCGATTTGGCGTCCGCTCGCCGCGAGGTGAAGGAGGCCAAGGCCGCGGCCGACCAGGCGCGCAAGGCCGCGCGCGGAGCTGGCGCTGAGGCGGCGGCTACGCCGGAGAAGGCCGCTGGTTCCGCCGCGGATGCGGGCGCGACCACAGGCGGCGATGCTGCCGACGGCGCTGCCGGTGCGGCAGGTGCCGACGGCGCCGGTGCTGCCAAGGGGTCTTCTAGGTAAGTAGTTCGGAAGGGGGCCGCGCCGCAGGATGTGCGGGTGGCGCGGCCCCCTCGAGGGTAAAAGAGGTGTTCTCAATGAGTGCAAACGGAAAGACAAACGCGGGCGCGCCGCCGAAGGCTCCCGTAGCCGTAGCCACGGCCGCGTCCGGTGCGGCGAAGGGCGTCTCCGATGACGCCACGACTGCTCGCCTCTCCATGCCGGAAAACAACGGGAAGAAAGTGACGAAGCCGACCGTGGCCACCCAGCAGAACGCCGGCGACGACTTCAAGGCGACCCTTACCGTGAAGGACATGGTGGTATGGGGCCTCATCACCATGGTGCCTATCTCGCCCATGGCCGTTTACGGCGGCGTGTTCGCCGACTCCGGCGGCATGCCCACGCTCGCGTTCCTCATCGGGTTCGTGGCCGTGCTGTTCTCGGTGTTCTCCTTCGGCATCATGATTCAGCATTTCCCGTCTTCGGGCTCTATCTTTACTTATGTGAGCCACGTGTTCGGCAAGCTGCCCGGCTTCATCGCCGGCTGGCTGATGCTGTTGCAGTACCTGGTGAGTCCGGCGATGGTGTACCTCATCGCCGCTATCGCCATCCACAGTATGCTGCCGGATGTGCCGATTCTGGCTCTGTGCTTCGGGTTCCTCATTATTGTGGCCATCGTGTCGCTTATCGGCATGAAGACCGCCATGGTGGTGAACAAGGTGGCGCTGGTAGCCCAGCTGGCGATTCTCGCGCTGTTCGTCGTGTGCGGCGTGATGTTCGTCGTGCAGCATCCCGAGAGCGCGAATTTCTCGCCGACCAACCTGTTCAACCCCGCCAAGTTCGAGTTCGGCGGCACCATGTCCGCTGTGTCGCTGGCCGTGATGTCCTACGTGGGCTTCGGCGCCATCGCCACGCTGACCCAGGAGGCGAAGGATCCCAAGCACGGGCCGTCGCGCGCCATGATGGTCATGGCCATCGTGCTGTGCGTGCTGTACGCGCTGCAGTGCTTCATCGCCACGTGTATCGATCCGTCGGGCGCGGCCTTTGCCGGCAACACCGACAACGCGTTCTACGCCGTGGCCAAGATGGCCGCCGGTCCCTGGCTCATGATCGTGTGCGCTGTGGGCGTGGCGCTGGCCCAGGGCGTGTTCACCGCTATTGCGCAGCAGAATTCCATCGCCTTCGTCATGTTCACCATGGCCAATGGCGGCTGCCTGCCGAAGTTCATGGCCAAGATGAACAAGCGTACGAACTCGCCGTTGAACGCCGTCATCTTCATCATCGCCCTGTCCGTGGTGCTGACGCTGCTCTTCCATTTCAGCGGCATCGACATGAACACCGTGGTGAAGATTTCGAACTTCGGCGCGCTGTCCACCTACGTGATGCTGAACGTGTCGGTCATCGTGTTCTGCTGGTTCCAGCTGAAGCAGCGTTCGGGCGCAAAGGCCGTGTTCATGCACCTGGTGTTCCCGGCGCTCGGCGCGTTGGTGTGCTTCGCGATTCTGATGTCCGTGGGCACCGTGGCCCTGGTGACGGGCGTGGTGTTCATCCTCATCGGCATCGCCTATTACCTGGTGCTGACCCGCGTCCTGCATCGCCAGATCAACCTCGGGTAGGGGATTGCCAATCGCGCAATCAGAGGCAAGCTGCTTGTCCGGAAACCTCAAAGGCGGGGCGTTCGCGCGAGATTGCGCGGCCGCCCCGCCTTTTGCTGCCTGGGCGCTTTGTATCCTGCCGACGTCCGCTCGGCTGGTCGCATCCGCTTAGCGAGTCGCACCCGCTCGACTGGTCGCGCCCGCTCGGCTGGTCGTGCCCGCCTAGCGAGCCGCATCCGTTTAGCGAGCTGCACCCCCTTGGCGAGCCTCACCCGCTCGGCTGGTCGCATGTGCCTAGCGAGCCTCACCCGCTTGGCCGCATCCGCCTAGCGAGCCTCACCCGCTCGGCTGGTCGCATCCGTTTGGCGAGCTGCGCCCGAAGCTCTGGAGGGGCCGCGTGCAATTTTGGTCTTCTCTTTATGGCAAATTTTCCGAGGGTTTCGACGTTACAAGGCGATGGCAGATCAAGCTATCCTAGTAAACTGTCGATAAACGATAGCATTAGGCTCTTCCTGGAGCGAGCTTCGGTTTTTCAAGGGAATACGGCCAGCTATAAGGTCGAAATCCTCAAAAAACTTGCCATTTTTCGGGCTGCAGCAAGTATCGATGAGCAGGTATGGCAGCGTGGGCTAATGCGCTGGTGACTATCTCGGGCGGTAGGCGGCGATGCCTTCCGATGGGCCTCTTCGGAAGCTGGTCGGCTGGATTGCCGCCGGCGTCTCCCGTTGCGCTGGTGCCGTCCGGAGATTGCGGTGGCTTCGGGGGTGCAGGAAATTTCGTAGTTCATGGAGGGCATGCCGAGCCCGTATCCTCCGTAGAATGCGGGCAGTCCTAGGAGAAGCGCGGCTTGAGTTTCGCGGGGAGAAGCGGAGCCGTCGACGAGATATGAAGCTGCGGCACGTGCTCGCTGGGCGCCAAAAAGACGGGAATTGCGCTCGAGGAACCCACGAATTTTACGCACGCTCGTAAGCGGTTGTGTGCCATATACGGTCGACGTTGCCAGGGTCTTCTGCTGGTATGTGCCACATAGCTCGAATCCGAGAACAAGGGTGTCCACGAAAGAACGCAGGGAGGCTTCTTGGATAAAAGCAAGTGAGGGGCTGGAGAGAAGAATGCTCTCGTTCCAGCGCTGCAGGGCGTTTCCCGAAAGGGGGAGTCTGCAGAGGTGAGGCTTGCGGAATTCAGCGGATCTTGGAGTTGACGCGCTTGACGAAACGCAGTGGAGCGGCATTGGGATGCCGGCAGGCAAGTACGGGTCGCACGTGCGGATGGTGAGGTCGTTTGCCTGATCGCGACTGGCTGCCTTTGACGGAAAGTGGCGGTGGCGTGTTGTGGCGAGGGCGATTCCGCGGCGTCTGCAGAAAGCGTGGACTTGGAGAGCGGAAAGATACCCGAGGCACGTCTCCGAAGAAAGGCTTTTCTGGGTCATGGCACACTCCTCTTGCACCCGGGGCGAAGAGGATCTTGCGAATCTGGTATGCGGAAGGTCGGGCACGGCTTCCGATCATGGGCTGCGCTGGCAGGATTCGCACTGGCTCGTTATCGATGACAGCATTTTATCACGATGGTGCAACAAAGTGTAGAGAGCTGCGTTATTTGGAGGGCACGTTTTAGGCAAGTTTTTCGGGGGTTTCGACATTGCGAACCCATGGAGTAGGCGCAAGAAGGGCGAAACACCAGGATTTGCCTTTGGAAAAGAGTTCCTGAAGCCTGTTTTGCTACGAACGTGTCGCAAACTTTGGAAAACTTGCCAGAAAGCGGGGCGTTCGAATGCAAGGAGCGCCGATCAGCTGAGAAGCTTGGGTGATCGGCGCTTCGATGGCTGAGTCGTTTGAACGGTCGCGAGGTTTTGCGCTTGACAGGGGTGGAAGTGCGGCGCTATTCCGTGTACAGCGAGAAGTCGTCCTTGCCAACGCCGCATACAGGGCAAACCCAGTCTTCGGGGATGTCTTCGAAGGCAGTTCCCGCAGCGATGCCGCCGTCGGGATCGCCCACAGCTGGGTCGTAGATGTAGCCGCATATGTCGCAGATGTACTTGTCCATGAGTTCCTCTATTCTCGCACTGGCCGCACGATGCGTCTTGGCGGCCCGACGAACAATGCGCGACTATGATGCCACGGATTGGGACGGCACACCCTCGCCCAGCGCAACTCGAAACTGATTCGTGAAGAATGCTTCGAATGCGCCGGCCGCCTGATCTTAAGCGGGCTGCGGGCTTGCCATGGGTGCACGAAGTGGAGACGGCGAGAGCATCGAGGCGGCAAGCAGAGGCGTCGTGAGCTACTGCATCACCTCGTGCAGGGCCGCTTCCAGGGCCGCGAGGTCGTCGGGGGTGGTGGACCAGCTGGTGACGAGGCGGATGACGGTGCGGCCGTCCCCGAGCTTTTCCCAGGTGCTGAAGCGGATGCGCTCGGCCAGCGCCTCGACCTGGGCATTTTCCAGAACCACGAACTGTTGATTGGTGGGGCTTTCGCGGAAGAAGGTGCACCCGGCCTCGCGCAGGATGCGACGCAGCTCGTCGGCGGCTGCGATGGCCACACGTCCCACTTCGCCGTAAAGGTCGTCAGTGAACAGCGTGTCGAACTGCACGCCGAGCAGACGCCCCTTCGCCAGCAGGGCGCCGTGCTGCTTGGCGTGGGTGAGGAAGTGCCGGGGCATGCCGACGCGCGGGAACACGACCGCCTCGCCGCAGAGCGCTCCGCACTTGGTGCCTCCGATGTAGAAGGCGTCGGTGAGGCGCGCGATGTCGGCCAGGGTGACGTCGGTGCCGGGGGCGGCCAGGGCGTAGGCGAGGCGCGCGCCGTCCAGGTAGAGGGGGATCTGGTAGCGGCGGCAGAGCGCCGAGAGCTCCTCCAATTCGGCCAGGGAGTACAGCGTGCCCAGCTCGGAGGGATGCGCGATGAACACCATGCCCGGGAACACCATGTGAGTGTAGCTGGCATCGGCGTAGAAGGCCTCCAGGTAAGCTTTCACGTCGGCGGCGCGCAGCTTGCCGTCGCATTCGGGCACGGTGAGCACCTTGTGGCCCGTGGCCTCGATGGCGCCTGCTTCATGAACGGCGATGTGCCCCGTATCGGCAGCAATCACGCCCTCGTGGCCTGCGAGCAGCGCCGAAATGACCACGGCGTTGGTCTGGGTGCCGCCCGTGAGGAAGAACACGTCGGCGGTCTCGTCGTCGCAGGCCGTACGGATGCGGGCCGCCGCGCTTTCGCAGAAGCGATCGCCGCCATAGCCCGGCGTCGGCTCCAGGTTCGTCGCCGCCAGTGCCTCCAGAATGCGCGGATGGGCGCCGGTGGAATAGTCGTTCTCGAACGAGATCATGAGTCCTCCTCAGGGCTTCCCGGAGATGTGTGCCGTGCTATTATTCCACAACGTCGAAGATGGTGTCGAAAGGCGGTAAGCGAGATGGCGATCGACAAGGTGAAGGCATACTTTGCGGAATTCGGGCGCGAGGGGGACGTTATGGAATTCCCCGCATCCAGCGCAACCGTGGAGCTGGCGGCCCAGGCGGTGGGCTGCGAACCGGCGCGTATTGCCAAGACGCTGTCCTTCGCCGTGGGCGACCGGGTGGCGCTCGTGGTGTGCGCGGGAGATGCTCGCATCGCGAATCCGAGGTTCAAGGCCCAGTTCGGAACCAAGCCCCGTATGCTTCCCGCTGAAGAGGCCGAGGAGCGTATCGGTCACGCGGTGGGCGGCGTGTGCCCCTTCGCGGTGAATGAGGGCTGCGACGTGTACCTCGACGAATCGCTGCGCCGCTTTGACGTGGTGTACCCGGCCTGTGGCAGCTCCAACAGCGCCATCGCCCTCACCCCCGACGAGCTGGCTGTGTACACCCCTGGCAGCACCTGGGTCGATGTCTGCAAGCTGCCAGAGGAGGGCCAGATGGATACGCCTACGACGGCCGCGCAGGTAAGCTAAGCCTTTTCCGCAATGCGAGTGGCGGCGATTCGAGCGGTTTCGTCGATGGGCTTGGCTTGATGCGTCGCTTGCGGAACGAGCTAGAATTCAGTTACCATCCGAGCCTTCTTGATCAGAGCATTTCATGCGTTACGCCCGTGTGAGCTGGTCGTCTAGGTCGACTAGCTCTTGGCGGGAGTGGATGTCGAGTTTCTTGTAGATGCTTTTGGCATGGCCGCGGGTGGTGTTTTCCGAGATGAAGAGCTTGCCGGCGATGGCCGATACCGTGTGGCCCTTCATGAGCAGCTCGGCCACCTCGATCTCGCGTGGGGAGAGGCCGCGCTCTTCAAGGTAGCTGTGGATGCGGTGCTGTTGCTCGGAGGGGCCGTCGCTGGGCGCCGGGCCGGCTTCTGTGCTCGCGACAGCATCCAAAGGGAGCGGCTCGTTTGCGGTGCGGGCTGCGCCGCTTTCGGTCGAGGAGGGGTCGTGCCGGCCATCGCGCCGTCCCCGCCGTAACGTTGTGCCGCGGTTCAGCAGTTCCGCGTCGGTCATGGAGGCCAGCGCCTGGCCCTTTCCGCGCGTGACCAGAATGAGCGCGACCGACAGCAGCACCACGCAAAGCAGGATGACGTTCGTCCAATGGGCGAGATCGTCGGAAAGCGCCGGCCCCAAAAGCTCGGCCAGCCCGCTGCCCACGGCCATGGAAAGCAGGACGGGCCCGATGCACAGGGCATACAGCGGCGAGGAGGGCAGCCCGTTTCGAATGGTGTACACGGCGCAGGTGATGATGAGCAGCAGGTTCACCACTTCGAAGCCGAACATGAGAAACGCCACGAGCAGCGTCGTGTACTGCTGCCCGAATAGCGACGGCAGCAGGAACACGACGGTGAGCGCGGGGAAGAGCACCTGGCAGATATGCAGGATGTCGAAGCCCTTCGAGAGAAACAGCTCGAGGGCCACCACCAAAAGGGCCGCCGCCGCGAAACCGACGAGCACCGCGGCGCCGCCGGAGCTTTGGGCCGGCTCGATGCCAGCGATGAGCTTCCACGAAAACCCGAGGATACTGACGCAGAGCACGGGCCGCCATAGGTCGCCCACGGCGCGTCTTAGGGCAGGGCGCGTGAGGGGCGCCGTGACGTCGGCCTCAATCTCGGCGAGGCTCTTCTGAAGGCAAAGAAGCGCCAGAAACGGCAGCACGCAGACGGCGGTCAGAGCCACAGCGATTGAGGGCAGGAGGCAAATGAGCAAGTAGAGGCCCACCGACATGGCCGCCGAAAGGGGAATGCAGATGAGAGCGCGCTGCTGGCCTTCGGTTACGTAGAACATTTCCCAAAGCAGGAAGAACAAGGTGCAGGAGCCACCCATGAGAATGCCTGCTGCAGCTGCGATCACGCCGTCGCCTTGGCCGAAATGGAATGCGAGGAAGTAGAGAAGCGCGGCTCCGCTGAGCATGAAGCTCGCCGCCGAGGCTGTCCAGTGGGGCAGCTCGCGATGGCGGAAAGCGCACAGGACGCCGAGGGCTCCTACAGCCAAGGGCATGAGTGCTTGTTCGGTGAGGATATACGTTTGCCAATAGTCGGCGACGGCGCCCGCGCCCTGGAACCCTGCGAGCACGATGAAGGTGACGGTTCAGAAAAAGCCGAAACCGAGGTGGTGTATTCGCAGACCTTCCAAAAGCCTTTTGGCGCGTTGCATGTGGCATCCTTCCTCCCCGCTGCATTTTAGCAGCCGCAACCGGTGGCGAGAGGTGGAGCGCCCAACAAGTTTGCGGCGACGATCAGCTGTGAACTGGGGTTTCTCAAAAACAACCCAAAATATGTCCCCCTCAAAAGCGTGATGCCGCGCCACGTTTCGGGTTCCCGTTGCTGCGAATTTACCCAATTTAGTGGCTTACGCGGAACGGCAGAAGGGGGCATAGTGCTTCTCGCGTTCCGCCAATGAGAGGGCCGGGACGTCGGTTCCAACTTCCCGCGGACGGCTCGGGCGAAGGGCCCGGGCAGCTGCCGCGGAAGGTTCGGAACCGTTCAGTCACCGAGACTATGGAGGGAAAACATGACTGGAATTTCTCGTCGCAACTTGCTCAAGGGCGCTGCTTTCAGTGCCGCCGGTGTGGCCGCACTCGGCCTGGCCGGATGCGCGCCGCAGACCGAGGCCACCAAGGCTGAGGCCGACCTGGCCGAGACGGGTGAGACTGCCAAGCACACCTGGGAAGTGAAGCCCGAGCCCATCGCGGCCGACCAGATCTCCCAGACCGTCGACACCGAGGTGCTCGTCATCGGCGGCGGCTACTCCGGCAGCTGCTGCGCGCTGTCCGCGGCCCAGAACGGCGCCAAGACCATCCTCGTGGAGAAGGACGCCGTGCTCAATGGCCATGGCGTGGGCGGCACCGGCGCTATCGCCTCGCGCGCCCTGGACGACCTGGGCCTGAAGTTCGACAAATCCCTGGAGATGGAGCGCTGGGTCTCCACCTGCGGCAACCGCTGCCGCGAGTCGCTCGTGGGCAAGTGGTTCCGCGAGTCCGAGCGCTGCATGAACTGGTTCCTCGACATGGCCGAGGCCAACGGCGCCAACTGCATGGTCACCGTGGGCTCCAACTCCACGGTGCACCCGGAGATCGCCTGCTACCACTTCATGTCCGGCGGCCCCATCTTCGAAGAGCACACCATGGCCGACTTCGTCGAGTACATGTTCGAGGCCGAGGCCCTGAAGGCCGGCGCCGAGTTCGTCTACGAGATGCCCGCTGTGCAGCTGGTGCAGGACGAGTCCGGGAAGGTGACCGGCGCCATCTGCCAGAACAAGTCCGGCGAGTACGTGCAGTACAACGCTTCCAAAGGCGTCGTTTTGGCCACGGGCGACATCAGCTACAACGACGAGTACATCGATGCGTTCGCGCCGGTGGCCAACCGCGTGTTCACCCGCCTGTGCTCCGACCAGGGCAACGTGGGCGATGGCCACAACATGGCGGCGTGGGCCGGCGGCGCCTTCCAGGAAGGCCCCTGGCCGACCATGATGCATCCCCAGGCTGCGGCCGTGTTCCACGGGCCCTTCCTGTTCGTGAACCCCGACGGCAAGCGCTTCATGAACGAGGCCACCTGGGTGCAGGGCAAGTGCCTCGGCGTGATGTACAACGGCGGTTCCGATCACGCCTGGTCCATCTTCGACGCCAACTGGCAGAACGACCTGAAGAGCTCGCTGGAGCACGGCGGCGGCATGTTCTGGGACACCTTCCGCCCCTACGGCTCCGACTATCAGGTGGCCGTGGACGGCCATACTAAGACCGTCGAGAACGGCATCGCCGAGACCCCGGACTACTACAAGCGCGCCGACACCCTGGAGGAGCTGGCCGAGCTGATCGAGGTGGATCCGGCCGAGCTGAAGGCGACCGTAGAGCGCTACAACAAGCTGTGCAAGGCCGGCGAGGATACCGACTTCTTCAAGGAGAACCACTTCCTGTTCCCCATCGAGCAGGGCCCCTTCACTGCCTGCATGGTGGCGCCCGGCCTGCTCTCCGTCGTGGGCGGCATCCACATCTCCGATAACTTCGAGGTGCTGAACGAGAACGACGAACCCATCCCCGGCCTGTACGCCATCGGCAACTGCGCCGGCGACATCTACGCGGTGGACTACCCGATCAACATCTGTTAGCGCTACCGCAAAATCAGCCGAACGCGCCACTCTATCCCGCCGGCGGCGCCCCCGGTTCCCGGCCGGGGGCGCTACCGCACTTTGGCCGCCCGCGCTACCTCGGGCCGCCGCCCAGGGCGCG